>NZ_JRVI01000276.1:0-4454 GCF_000783375.1 Sphingomonas sp. Ant20 | reverse complement strand
AGGGGGGAGCATTAGGTGGCGCAAAACTTCTCTCCTCGATCTCAACTGGTCGGCCGGCATGGAAAATGCTGGCGCAACGCTATCGTCACACCCGCAAGCCGGGGCATGTTCGCCATTTGCCGGTTGTCGGCCGCCCATGCCAGAAAGATGCGGCTCAACTCACCGGCCCTGACACCCCGCCCGCAAATGCCGGCCTCGCTGCCGCCGTTGCCGAACGCGGAAAGCGTCTCGGCCGCGCCGGCGAGGTACGCCTCGCAACGACCGTTCACCTTTTTCTTCTGCTCGTCGCGCACATCTGGTGAAACTGCGCCACCGTCTCGTAACGTGGTTGCGCCAGAGTGGGCGAGGCGGTCGCGAGCGCGAGACCCGCCAGGATGGCAGAAGCACTTGATTGGACGGTTTGCATCAAAGTCTCCTCGCCCCAAGCTTTAACTCGCCACCCTCAAACGATACAAGTGTACGGTTGTATCCGCCTCATGATACAGGCGCTGCATGGCTGATGCTTCTCCATCTACGCCGCACGACTGGCTGCTGCTGATCCCCCAACTCCCGGCTAAGCCCGCCTACCTGCGTGTCCGGGTGTGGCGGCGCTTGCAGGCGATCGGTGCCGCCGCGCTCAAGAACGCCGTCCACGCGCTTCCTTCGCGCGACGACACGCGCGCGCTGTTTGAGGAGCTGAGAACGGAAATCATCGCAGGCGGCGGCGAGGCGCTGATCCTGGAAGCGCGGCTCGTGGATGGAATGACGGACGCAGAGCTTCGCGCCGTGTTCGATGCGGCCCGCGACGCCGACTATGACGAGCTTACGCGCGAGGCGCGCTCGCTGAGCGACGCCGGCGACGCGACCGACACTCGGCGCTTGCGCAAGCGCCTGGACGAGATTGCCGCCATCGACTTCTTCGGCGCGCATGGTCAGCAAGTAGCGTTGGCGGCCCTCGCAGATGCGGACCGCCGCGACCATGAACATCCCGACGTGAGCGGGGCGGGTGCGCCGGAGCTGATGCCCGCGGAGTTGAAAAGCCGCACCTGGGTCACGCGCCGACACGTCCATGTCGACCGCATCGCGTCTGCTTGGCTGATCCGGCGGTATATCGACGTGGATGCCAGCTTCAAATTCGTGGACGGCAAGGAATACACCCCCCAGCCGAGCGAGCTGCGATTCGACATGGCGGACGCGGAGTTTACGCATGAAGGCGACCGCTGCACCTTCGAGACGCTGGTGTCCCGCACCGGGCTCGATGGCGACCAGGCGCTCCGCGCGCTCGCCGAGATCGTCCATGATCTCGACATCGCCGATGGCAAGTTCGGTCGTCCGGAGACGGCGGGCATCGGCGCGCTCATCAACGGCATCTGCGCTGGCACGGACGACGACATTGAGCGCATCGCGCAAGGATCGGGCGCGCTCGACGGCTTCTACGCGCACTTCGCCAAGCGGCGCTGAACAGATGGGAGTTGATCATGGCGAGCATCGAACAACCCGTTCCGACAAGCGCGGTCGGCGATGACACCCGCCCGCCCGACCTGAGCTATCCCGCGCTATTTGTCCGATTCCTACGCTTCGGCATGATGGCGTTCGGCGGTCCTGTTGCGCAGATCGCGATGATCCGGCGCGAGCTGGTCGACGAGGAACGCTGGATCGGGAGCGACCGGTTCAACAAGCTCTTGGCCGTCATGCAGGTGTTGCCCGGGCCGGAGGCGCATGAATTGTGCGTGCATCTCGGCGTCCGGGCCAAGGGGCGGCTGGGCGGCTTGCTCGCCGGGCTCGGCTTCATGCTGCCGGGCTTGGTCCTCATGCTCGCGCTGGCATGGCTCTACACTCGGCTGCCGATCCAAGGAACGCTACTCGGAGCGGCGCTCCTCGGCGTCCAGGCGGCGGTGATCGCGGTAATCGTCCGCGCGGTGCATAGGATCGGCGAGCACATCCTGCTTGACCCATGGCTCTGGGCTGCGGCTATCGCCGCAGCGATCGCCTCGCTCGCCGGTGTCAGTTTCTGGATCGTGCTGCCAGCCGCAGGCGCTGCCTATGCGCTCGCATCGACCGGGCGCTACGCGCTCCCTGCGGTCGTCGTCGCGATCGCCGTTGGCTTGGCGGCCCTGACCTGGGCAGGAAGCCTCGGGAATGCCAGCGTGGCGGTCGCTCGGGAACCGGCGCCCACGGTCGCCGCGCTCTTTTGGACCGGGCTGAAAGGCGGGCTGCTGACGTTCGGCGGGGCCTATACCGCCATTCCGTTCATCCGGAACGACACGGTGGGCCGGGGCTGGATGACGGACGCGCAGTTCCTCGACGGCTTAGGGTTGGCCGGCATCCTGCCAGCCCCACTCGTAATCTTTGCGACCTTCGCCGGCTGGATCAGCGGCGGCCTCGCCGGGGCGCTCGCGATGACGGCCGGCATGTTCCTCCCCGCGTTCGCCTTCTCGCTCCTACTCTACGACCGGTTGGAAGCGGTGGTAGAGCACAAGCGGCTGCAACTCTTCTTGGCGGGCGTCGCGGCCGGGGTCGTTGGCGTTATCGTGGTGACGGTCACGGACCTCGCCCGGACCACGGCCGCACGCACCTCAAGCCCAATCGCGAGCGCGCTCATCTTCGCCATCGCGCTGGCCATCATGTACCGCTGGAAAAGCAAGCTCGCCACGCCGGTTGTCCTGGCGATTGGGGCAGTGATCGGGGCATCCGCCCTGAGCTAGAAGACCGTGCGGTCGCCGTAAGTCGAGGTCTCGATAATCGATCGATACCAATTCACTTAGCGTACGTTTTCGGGCCTTCTCTCACCGGCCCCCGCCCAGCACCTCAACGCTGTCGGCACGACGTTCGATGCGGCACTGCTTGCGCACCTTTCTCCGATGGGCTGGGCGCACATCAGTCTGACCGGCGATTACCTCTGGGAGCAGGCCAGGCGACTTCCAGCAGGTGAATTCCACCCACTCAACGAGCCAATGGCGCGGTTGAAGCGTGTAGCGTAGCCCATGTTCCGCTTATGTCCGAGAAATCGTTGTCTGGCGAACAAACCTTGAGGTGACGCCTACCGGCGACACTCTGGTCGTGTGGAAGCTCGACCGGCTCGGCCGTTCGATGAGCCACCTGATCGAGAAGGTCGGCGAACTGGCCGCGCGCGGTGTCGGTTTCCGATCGCTCACCGAGCAGATCGACACCACCACGTCGGGCGGGATGCTCGTGTTCAACATCTTCGGCTCGCTCGCCCAGTTCGAGCGCGACCTGATCCGCGAGCGCACCAACGCCGGATTGAAGGCTGCGCGGGAACGGGGGAGCCTTGGCGGTCGGCGTCCAGTCATCACGCCTGACAAATTGCGTAAGGCGCGCGATCATATAGCGGCAGGGCTGACGGTTCGCGAAGCGGCCACGCGCCTCAAGGTCGGCAAAACCGCGCTCTACAAGGCGCTTGAAGGGGCAGCCGCTAAAGCCATGGCCTGACATTCCGCCTTCGTTCGCGTCTAGCGTACGTAAATGTCACTTTCGTGTTGGGGTGGACGGCTCCCAACGGCATCGCAATGTGCCACGATGAGGTCGTTGCCAGCCTCATATGAAGGAGCCGCCCATGGAGAAGATTATCAGAGTTGGGATGGACACGTCAAAGAGTGTCTTCCAGGTGCACGGTGTCGATGCCGCGGAAAGGCCGGTGTTGCGCCGGAAGCTGGCGCGCAAGGAAATGATCCGGTTTTCGAGAAGTTGCCCGCAACATTGGTAGCTATCGAGGCTTGTGCTGGCTCGCATCACTGGGCGCGGCTTCTGAGCTTCGCTGGGACATGAGGTCAGGTTGATCGCGCCACAACTGGTGAAGCCATACGTCAAGCGCGGCAAAAACGATGCCGCAGATGCCGAGGCGCTATGCGAGGCGGCAAGCCGTCCGACCATGCGCTTTGTGCCGGTGAAGACTGCCGAGGAGCAGGCGGCTCTGATGCTGATGGGGATGCGGACCCGGTTGATCCGCAAACGAACCCAACTTGCCAACGCCATTCGGGGATACGCCTCGGAATTCGGCATTACCGCGGCGACCGGCATGTGTCGGATCGAGCCGTTGCTCGACAGCATTGCCGAAAATGACGCTGTCCCCAGCTTGGCACGCGAGCTCTTCGCGCTGCATGCCGGGGGAGTACATGCAGCTGAAAGCCGAGATTGAACGGGTAGAGAAGAAGCTGATGGAATGGCATCGTGAAAACGAGTGCAGCCAACGCCTTGCGCATATCCCCGCATCGGCCCAATCGGCGCATCTTTGCTCATGATGAAAACCCCGGATCCCCCGCCTATTCAAATCCGGGAGAGACTTTGCCGCCTGGATCGGGCTGACGCCGAGAGATCATTCGACCGCAGGCAAGGTAAGAATCAGGAGGTATAACCCGCGCCTGGCGATGAGCTGCTAAGAAGTACGCTCGTCTCGGTGCGACTGCCGTGATCCGGCAAGTACGCCAGAAAAAACGGGCGCACGCCACTGCTGCTGC
>NZ_JRVI01000275.1:0-1659 GCF_000783375.1 Sphingomonas sp. Ant20 | reverse complement strand
GGGCGGTCGGGCGCGCGGCGCGGATCCCGGCGGTGCGCGGCCATGTCGCGCGCGACGGGGATTTCGTCACGATCGGCGTGCGCGACACGGGCAGCGGGATCGACCCGGCGCATATCGAGCATATCTTCGAGCCGTTCTTCACGTCGAAGGCGATCGGCCACGGCACCGGGCTAGGGCTGTCGCAGGTGTTCGGGTTCGTGAAACAGTCGGGCGGCGAGGTGATCGTCGAGAGCACGCCCGGCGCGGGCGCGACGTTCACGTTGTACCTGCCGCATGATCCGACCGGCGTGCCGGCGGGGGTCGGCATCGCGGCGGAGGCGCGCGGCGACGGGCCGTCGCTGCGGATCCTGGTGGTTGAGGACAATGCCGCGGTTGGCGACTTCGCAATGTCCGCGCTCGCCGATCTGGGGCATGCGATCGTGTTCGCGCGCGATGCCGAGGAGGCGCTGGCGATCCTGGCGCGGGAGGTGGACGCGTTCGACGTGATGTTCTCCGACGTGGTGATGCCGGGGATGAACGGCGTCGCGCTGGCGCAATATGTCCGCCGGGACTTTCCCGCGATGCGCGTGCTGCTGACCAGCGGGTATAGCGACGTGATCTCGAAGGACGGCGCGCAGGGCTTTGCGCTGTTGCACAAACCCTATTCGATGGCGGAGCTCGCGCGGGCGCTGCATGCGGTGATGGAGGCGGACCGGCCGCTGGCGGCGGGCGCGTTCTAGAGCGCGGCGCTGTCGGTGAGGCGGTGGACGTCGCCGAGCAGCCGGTCGAAATAGTCGGTGCGCGGCGCATCGAAGGTGACGATGTAGAGCAGCCCCGCGACGATCGTCGCGCGTGCCTCGCCCCGGCGCGGCAAATCGTCGGCGTCGACATAGGCATAGCCGAAGCGGATCCCGGCATGGCCGAGAAACGGGTCGGGCGCCGCGGTGGTGAGCCTGAAGTCCGCAATCCCGCCCGCGCTGCGATAGGTCGATTCGAGCAGTTCGGGGATTTCGGCGAGCAGCATCGCGTCGCCGAACCGGGGCAGCGTCCTGCGGCGCCGGGGTTCGCGGAGCAGCGGCTCGCCGGGTGCGATCCCGCCGAACCAGGTGACCGCGTTGAGCCGCTCACCGTCGAGCGTCCAGACCTCGGCCTTGCGGCCCGGTCGGGCGGAGAGCTGGTTCCAGTCGCGCGGCGGGGTGACGGTCATCGTGCGGGCGACGCGGACGGGCTTGCCCTGCGCGCGATAGGCGTTTGCGTCGGCGGGCGCGGGCAGGAGCATGAGGAGGGCGGGAAGCAGCGGGTAGCGCATCAGCGGTCCTCCGGGGCGGCGATCAGGGCCGCGATCATGCCCGCATCGCCGGCGGCGGGGTCGACCGCGAGATAGCGGCGCAGTGCTGCCTGTCCCTCCGCGAGGCGACCGGTCCGGACCAGCGCCAGTCCCAGCCCGCGCTGTGCGGCGGCGAGGCTCGGGTCGAGCGCAGTAGCCTGTGTATAGAAATGTGCGGCGTTGACGAGGTCGCGGGGGTTGCCGCGGGCGCGGTACAGGTCGCCGCGCGCGCGCCAGAGTGCTGCGGTCCAGCCGCGCGCGGCACAGGCGGCGATCAGATAGGCGCTGGCGCCGAAGTCGTGAGCTTGATCTGGTCGTCGAGGAACTGCGCGAGCGGCACCACGGCGCGAGTG
>NZ_JRVI01000274.1:0-2283 GCF_000783375.1 Sphingomonas sp. Ant20 | reverse complement strand
CGGAAACCGGATAATCCGGATGCCGGCGCGGGCGCTGCGTCGATCGCCGGGATCAGCACGTCGAGGCTGTCGACGACCGCGCCTGCGCCCCACATCGCATAAGAGGGGTCGCCCACCCAGTCGGCCCCCAGCGCGTTCAGGAACACGCACGGCCGCGGGCGCATCATATATTCGACCACCTGGCTCGACGTGTCGCCCAGATACAGGTCGGCGGCGGCGGTGTAGCTGCCATCGACCATCGCGAAACTGTCGAGATCGGCATGCACGCCCGCGCGGCCGGCGAGCCCGGCGACGAAGCCGCGCAGCTCGGGCGCGCGCTCGACGAGCCGCTGGTGCGGCGCGAAGATCAGATTGTAGCGCCCGTCGGCGAGAATGCGCTCGACCACCTCGGGCCCCCAGCGCCACCAGGACGAGCGGTGCGCCTGCCAGTGCGGGGTGTAGAGGATCACCGGCCGCGGATCGGCAAACAGCCGCGCGGCGGGGGTGCGCTGGCGGAACGCGGCCTTCACATAGCCGGTGGTGACGATCCGCTCGGGCGCGTCGCCGCCGTCGATCAGCGCCTGCCGGTCGCGCTCGGCCGCGACAAGGTGCGCCACCCTGCGCGCCGCCGCCAGTGACCGCGCGCCATCATCGACCCCGCACCGTGGAACGTGTCGATGAACCGCGTCCGCAGCGGCAGCGTCGCGGGCAGCCACAGGCTGGTCTGTTCGGCGCACACCACCACCGGCGTGCGCAGCAGGTGCGGCAGGAGGCGGAACAGCGTCGGCAGCTTGGGCGGCAGCGGCGGATTGTCGCCCTCGGCATGGCCGGGCAGCGCGCGAAACCCCGGCGCGCGCCGGATCGTCACCTGCCCAAGCCCCGTGCTCCAGCGTGCAAGCAGCGCTTCGTGCACCGACGTACTGACCCACAATTCGATCGGCAGCGTCGGCTCGGCGGCGGCGAGCGCCTCAACGATCGGATAGAGATGCGGGATCAGCAGCGTCTCGCCGAGGAACAGGAACGCGACCTTGCGGGTCATGACGCCTGCCAATGCGCGATGTCCTCGGGCCGGTCGATCTCCTGCCAGCGCGCGCCGGCGGGGATCCGCAGCGCGCGGACGCCGGCGCCCTCGGCAACGCGGCGGACGACCGCGTGGTGATAGGCATGGATCCCCTCGTCCTCGCCGATCACCGCGCGCAGCGCGTCGGCATAGGCGGTGCCGCCGCCCGACAGGATCAGCCCGAGCGACCGGTCGGTCGCCTGATGCCCGACCAGATGCTTGCCGACCGCGATCACCCGCTCGCCCTCCGCCTCGACCAGCATGTCGTCGAGGCCGGGTTCGTGGAGCGGCTCGACCACCAGGGTCACGCCGGGCGCGGGCTCGGCGCGCGCCGCCTGCAGGATCGCGGCGTCGAACAGCGTGTCGCCGTTCATCAGTGCGAACGCGGCGCCCAGATGCGCGCGCGCCGCCCAGACGCTGCCGATGCTGTTGGCGACCGACCAGAAGGGGTTGAAGAGCAACGTCGTCGGCGGGTCGCCGCGTCGCCCGGCCAGATGCGCGGCGATCTGGTCGATGCGATACCCGCCGACGATCACCGCACCATCGAACCCCGCCGCCGCGACCGCGTCGAGCTGCGAATCGAGGATCGCCCGCCCACCGACCTGCACGAGGCATTTCGGCGTGCTGAGCGTCAGCGGCAGGAGCCGCGATCCGTGGCCCGCGGCAAGGATGATGGCCTTCATGGCACCCGCTTATGCATCAACTGTGGCAGGAAAATGCAGCGCTTCGTCCGTGGATGCGGGGGGCAAAGTCGCGCCTGCCGTCCTGCTTTGATTCTGGGCACCCGCCTGCGCGGGGGAACGGTGGCGAATCCGGTGTGGCAAAACCTGTTCTCCCGCGAAGGCGGGAGCCCAGGGTTGCAGGCGGCGGCCTGCGTAACCCTGGGGGCACGCCCCTCAGCGCCGCACGATCGCCGCATCGTCGCGCGACCAGCCGCCGCCCATCGCCTGGTAGAGCGTCACATAGGCCGTCAGACGGTCCGCGCGCGCCTGGACCAGCGACAGCTCCGCGGTCAGCAGCCCGCGCTGCGCATCGAGCTGGTCGATATAGGCCGAATAGCCCGCGCGGTAGCGGTTCGAGGCGTTGCGCAACGCGCCCGCGAGCGCATCGCGCTGTGCGGCGAAGGCATTGGCCTGTTCGCCCGAGCGGCGGACGCCCGCAAGGCTGTCGTCGACCTCGCGGAACGCCTGGAGCGCGGTGCGGCGATAGGCGAACGCCGCCTGGTCGCGGCGTGCGGTCGCGGC
>NZ_JRVI01000273.1:0-2715 GCF_000783375.1 Sphingomonas sp. Ant20 | reverse complement strand
GCTCGCAGGGCGCGTATCGCCGCGATCCGCGCGCCGCGCCTTGCCTCGATCAGTCGCTGCTGCGGTGTCGCCGCCGCGCTCGCGCGCGGGGTGGCGGCAAGACCAAGGGCGACTGCCGCGAACAGCAACAGCACCGCCGATGACAGGCGCGATGACGCGGTGATCCGCACGATCAGCCTTCGCGGTGATACGGGTGGTTGGCCAGGATGCTCGTCGCACGGAAGAGCTGTTCGGCGAGCATCGCCCGGGCCAGCAGATGCGGCCAGGTCGCGCGGCCGAAGGAGACCAGCAGGTCGGCCTCGTCGCGCGCGGCGTCGTCGAACCCGTCGGCCGCACCGATCATGAACCGGGCCTCGCGCACGCCGTCGTCACGCCACCGCTCGAGCACGCGCGCGAACGCCATGGACGACAGGACGTCGCCCTTTTCGTCGAGCAGGATCCGCCGGGTCTGGTCGCCGACCGGGGGAATCCGCCCCCCGGTGTCGGGAAGCTCGGACACCTTGGTCGGCCAGGCGATCCGCTTCAGATAGCGATCAACGAGTTCGGCTTCGGGCGATCGCCCGATCCGGCCGCGGGCGACGATATGCAGCAGCATCGCCCGCGCACCCGGATCAGTCTTGGTCGGACAGGTCGGCGAACGGAGCGGTCGGTGGCGTCGGCGCATCGCCGAACGCCCACATCCGCTCGAGATTGTAGAAGCTGCGGACTTCGGGGCGGAACAGGTGGACGATGATGTCGGTGGCGTCGATCAGGACCCAGTCCGCGGTCGGCAGCCCCTCGATCTTCACCGGACGCTTGAACTCGGCCTTGATACGCTCGGCCAGCTTCTGTGCCATCGAGGCGACCTGGCGGGTCGAACGGCCGCTGGCGATCACCATGTAATCGGCGATGCTCGTCTTGCCCGCGAGCGGGATCGAGATGGTCTCGACCGCCTGGTCGTCATCGAGCGACGCGAGGATCAGGCGATGCAGCGCCTCAACCTCTTCGGGGTCGGTCGCGCGAGGGGCAGTAGGGGAAGTGGCCAAGTCAGCTCCTGGGTCAGGTTACCGGCCCGGCAACATGCTGGAACCAGTCGGGATTTTCGGCGCGCAGGCCGGTTGCGGAGGTCGGGTCGGGTCGGAAGCGCAACAGCACAAGGGCCGGCAATCTCCACGTCGTCCAGCTCTTCGCATGGTCTGTGCGCCGTTGGAAGCGCCGCAGCCAACCCATCGCGGGGGCCGCGAGGGCGCGCCCGTCATATCCCGGCCGAGCGATTACCGCAATCGGAACCTCGCGGGCGATCGCGCGCCAGTTCTTCCACCGGTGGAAGTCGGCGAGATTGTCCGCACCCATCAGCCAGATGAAGCGGATCTTCGGATGGCGCCGCCTGAGCTTGCGGATCGTGTCGAGCGTGTAGCGGGTGTGGAGCCGGGTCTCGATATCGGTGGCGCGGATCGGCGCGCGCCGCGCCATCCGTCGCGCCGAGGCGAGCCGCGCGGACAGCGGCGCCATGTCGCGCGCCGCCTCTTTCAGCGGATTGCCCGGCGAGACGAGCCACCACGCCTCGTCGAGCGCGAGCGCCTCGATCGCCGACAGCGTGATCGCGCGGTGCCCCGGTGCGCCGGGTTGAACGATCCGCCGAGAATTGCGACGCGGGTCATGGCGTCACGCGCGACGCCGATCGGCCCGACACCTCACCCGCGCACCTGCCCCGTGCCACGCCCGATCCACTTGTAGGTCGTCAGCCCCTCGAGAGCGACCGGGCCGCGCGCGTGGAGCCGCCCGGTGGCGATGCCGATCTCAGCACCCAGCCCGAATTCGCCGCCATCGGCAAACTGGGTCGAGGCGTTCCACAGCACGATCGCGCTGTCGACCTGCGCGAGAAACCGCTCGGCGACGTCCGCATCGGCCGCGACGATCGCATCGGTATGGTGCGACCCGTGCCGCGCGATATGCGCGACCGCGCCGTCCAGTCCGTCGACGATCGCGACCGCGGCGATCGCGTCGAGATATTCGGTATCCCAGTCCGCCGCGTCCGCCGCCGCGATTTCGGGCACGAGCGCGATCGCAGCCGCATCGCCCCGCACGACACAGCCTGTATCGGCCAGATGGCGGATCAGCGACGCCGCGCCAGCATAGCCGCGGTCGATCAGCAGCGTCTCCATCGCGCCGCAAATGCCGGTCCGGCGCATCTTCGCATCGACCACCACCGCCGCCGCCATCGCGGGGTCCGCGGACGCATCGACATAGACATGGTTGATCCCGTCGAGATGCGCGAGCACCGGCACGCGCGCCTCGGCCTGGACGCGCGCGACCAGGCTCTTGCCGCCGCGCGGGATGATCAGGTCGATCGCGCCGTCTGCCTTGAGCATCGCGCCGACCGCCGCGCGGTCGGTGGTCGGGACCAGCTGCACCGCGTCCGCGGGGACCCCGCCCGCGGCCAAGCCCTCGATCAACGCGGCGTGGATCGCGCGATTGCTCGCCACGGCTTCCGATCCGCCGCGCAGGATCGCGGCATTGCCTGCCATTACGCACAACGCCGCGGCGTCGGCGGTCACGTTCGGCCGGCTTTCATAGATGATCCCGATCACGCCGATCGGTACGCGGACCCGGCTGAGGACGAGGCCATTGGGACGTGCGCGCGAATCCATGATCTGGCCGACCGGATCGGCGAGCGCGGCAACCGCGGCGACGCCGTCCGCCATCGCCGCGATCCGCCCGGGATCGAGCCGCAAC
>NZ_JRVI01000272.1:0-1457 GCF_000783375.1 Sphingomonas sp. Ant20 | reverse complement strand
GTCGCCGTTGCGCCAGGTGTCGCCGCCCGCGCGCGGCACTTCGCGACGCCGGATCGCGCCGTCGCCATTGCGGTCGAGCGCGGCGAACCGGTCGGCGGCGGCTTGGCGAACTCTGCCCGGTCGACGCCGCGGTTGAAATCCAGATCCGCCGACGTGACCGGCTCGGGCAGGTCGAACAGCCCGAAGCGACCCGCGCCGATCCGCAAGGTCGCGTCGGCGGTGCTGGTGCGGCGGCTGGCGGCGTTGCCACGCTTGCCGGATCCGGTGTCGGGACGTCCCCCCGATCCGCCGCGTCCTCCACCGCGGACGCGGATTTCGGGGACGAGGATGTTTTCGTACCAGGCGATGTCCTCAGGATCGATCTCGCCATCGCGGCCGCGGTCGAGATGCGCGAAGACCCGGGTCGCATCGGCCTGAAACTCCGCGCGGGTGATCCGGCCATCGCGTCGCGGTCGGCGCCCTGGAACCATAATGCCTGCGCGGCGCCGGCCTTCTGGGTCGAGCGGAACGGCTCGCCCATCGGGCTGATGAACAGCTGGCCGCGGCCCTGTTGCGGGCGCTGCCGGGCAGGTCGCGCCGGCTCGGGGCTCAACTGCGCTGTTGCCGCGGCATTCGGGGCGGGCGCCAGCGCGGCCAGCATCCCGCCGGCGATCACCGTCCGTGCGCGCATCGACATCGGTCTTCTCCTGTTTCGGCGCCGGATCATGCCGGCAGAATGACGCGCACGATCAGACCGCCTTCGGGGCGATTCTCCAGTGACGCGGCACCGCCATGCGCATGCGCCACCGCGCGGACGCTGGCGAGCCCGAGGCCAGTGCCACCGGTATCGCGGTTGCGCGACCGCTCCGCCCGGAAGAACGGCTCGAAGGCATGCGACGCATCGGCGGCGGAGAGGCCCGGACCACGATCGCCGACCTCGATCACCACCGTGTCGCGGTCGCGGTAAAGTTGGACCTCGGCATGCCCGGCATATTTGACGGCATTGTCGACCAGATTGACCAGCAACGCCTTGAGCGCGGGGGCATCGCCGTCGATCGCGAGCGACGGACCGGGAGCCAGCACCACCTGCTCGCCGCGGTCGGCATAATCATCGGTGATGCTTTCCGCGAGCGAGCGCAGGTCGAGCCGCTGGCGGCGGACATGCCGGGTCATGTCGCGGACGAACGCCATCGCCGCGCCGATCCGCTGGCTCATCTCCTGGATATCCTCCTCGCTCGCCTCGCGGATCTCGTCCGGCGCCTTTTCGAGCCGGAGCGCGAGACGCATCAGCGGCGTGCGCAGATCGTGTGCGACCGCGGCGATCAGCGTCGTGCGATCCTCGACATAGCGATTGAGCCGCTCCTGCATGACGTTGAAGGCGGTCGCGGCCTCCATGATCTCGGGCGGTCCGGTCAGCGGGATCGGATCGGCGCGGGGATCGCGACCGAGCCGGTCGGCGGCGGCGGCGAGGCGACCAG
>NZ_JRVI01000271.1:0-1621 GCF_000783375.1 Sphingomonas sp. Ant20 | reverse complement strand
CGGGGATCGGGCGGGGGCGGTGGTGGACAGGGCGGCGGCGGTGGTGGCGACACGGTTGCAGCGGGGGAGGACGCTCCGGCTCCCGGTACCCGCGCGTAACGCCGTTACGGCGCGACCTTTGCCCCATAAGCGCGCGTGAACAGATCGAGCGCGCGCGCCGCCTGCTGGCGCGCTTCCTCGGGACCGGGCATGCCGACCACTCCCCAGAGCCGCAGATTCTGTTGCGTCTGGGCGAGCAGCAGCAGGTGCATCGCCGCCTGCACCGGATCATCGGCGCGCAGGTCGCCGGCGTCCATCCGCCCGCGCAGATAGAGTGAAAGCTGCTCGATCACGATCTGCGGGCCGCGGGCATAGAAGATGCGACCGATCTCGGGAAACCGCCCGCCTTCGCCGACGATCAGCCGGTGCAGCCGGATATTGTCGGGATGCAGCAGCTTGCCCTGGAAGCGTTCGAGGAAATCGAGCAGCGTCGTCGCACAGTCGCGCCCCGGGCGCAGCGCATCCTCGAGGCTCTGGCGGAAGTTCGACGTGACATCGTCGAGCACCGCGCTGAACAGATCCTCCTTGGAGGGGAAATAGGCCCAGAGCGTCCCCTTCGACCCGCCGAGCTGCACGGCGATCGTCGACATCGAGGTGGCGGCATAGCCATGGTCGAGAAACGCCTCGCGCGCGGTCGCCACGATCGTCTCGCGACGGGCTTCGCGGTTCAGATCGCGGCGGGTTTTCGGCTCGGACATAGCCGTACTATACGGTACGATTATTTATTGACAAGTCCACGACCCGGGACCATCTGCCGAGCGTACGCAGGAGTACGATGATTCAATGCGACTGATTCGATTCGCCGGCTGCACCGCAATCGCAGCCGGGCTTGCCGGCTGCGCGGTGCCCGATCTGGGGCCGCCGCCCGTCCTGGCATCCGCGGACACCTATGCATCGCGCAACAGCCTCGCGTCGAACGGCCCGGCGTCGAATGCGGCGTGGCCGGCGGCGCAGTGGTGGCGGGGCTACGGCGATGCGCAGCTTGACACGCTGATCACCGAAGCGCTGGCGGGATCGCCCGACATCGCGATCGCGGCGGCCCGCGTGCGGACCGCGCGCGGCGCGGTGCAGCAGGCGGGTGCCGCCAACCAGCCGCGGCTCGACGCCGAGGGCACGGTCGGGCTCAACAAGCAGAGCTACAATAACGGCATCCCCGCGGAATTCATTCCGAAGGGCTGGAACGACACGGGCCGGCTGGCACTCGACGCAGGTCTCGATCTCGACCTGTTCGGGCGCAACCGTGCGGCACTGGTCGCGGCGACGTCGGAGGCGGAGGCCGCGCGGCTCGACGGCGAGCAGGCGGCGCTGACGCTCGCGACCGATATCGCCGCGCGCTATGCCGATCTTGCGCGGCTCTATGCCGAACAGGACGTGCTGCAGCGGGCGAATGCGGTGCGCAGCGCGAGCGAGCGGCTGGTGAACGAGCGTGTCGCGATCGGGCTCGATACGCAGGCCGAGCTCAAACAGGCGCGTTCCGCGGTGCCGGCGTCGCGGGTCGACCTGGCCAGCAACGCCGAACAGATCGCGCTCGCCAAGAACGCGATCGCCGCGCTGCTCGGGGCCGGGCCCGATCGCGCACTGA
>NZ_JRVI01000270.1:0-1550 GCF_000783375.1 Sphingomonas sp. Ant20 | reverse complement strand
CGCCCCCGGCCCGCCATGTCGGCCCCAGCTACGCGACACACGAAGCGGTCTTCCCCGCGCGGATCTCGATCGACAGCCTCGCCGACGAAGCAGCACATGGCGGCACCATCCTGCTCGCCAACCCGAACAACCCCGACGGCCGGCTGGTCAGTCCGGACGCGCTCAAGCCAGTGATCGACCGGCTCCGCGAGAATGCGGGCTGGCTGGTCGTCGACGAGGCCTTCGCCGACACGCTCCCCGACGTCGGCCTGGCCTCGCACCTGTCCGCAGAAGATCCCGTCATCCTGTTCCGATCATTTGGCAAATTCTTCGGTCTAGCGGGTGTGAGGCTTGGCTTCATGATCGCACCGCCCGGCATCGTCGCGCGGGTCCGCGACCGTCTGGGCAGCTGGCCGATTTCCGCCACCGCGCTCGCGATTGGCACCGCCGCCTATGCCGACCGCGACTGGATCGACACGACGCGCGCACAGCTCGTCACCCGTGCAGCCGCGTTCGACGCGGTGCTTCTCCGCCACGGGCTGACTGCGAAAGGCGCCTGCCCGCTCTTCCGCCTCATCGTAACAGACGACGCCAAGTCCCTGTTCGAGCGCCTGAATATGGCGGGCATCCTGACCCGCCCCTTTACCTATGACCCCCGCTGGCTGCGTCTCGGCGTCCCCGCCGACGCAGCCGCACTGGCGCGTCTCTACACGGCGCTCGCGCATGGCTGACCCCGTCGCGCTCATCGCCCTCGCGCTCGACGCCGCGTTCGGCTGGCCGGAGCGGCTCTACCGTCGGGTCGGTCACCCCGTCGGCGGGATCGCCGCGATCATCGGCAGCCTCGAAAAGGCGCTCAACCGTTCCTCATGGCCAGACGCGACGCGCCGCATCGCCGGGGTCGCGACGCTCGCGATCACGCTCGCGGTAACGGGCGGGATCGCTGGGGCGCGACCTGGCTGCTCGCGACCTATCTCGGCGCCTATGCCTGGATCGGCATCGGCCTCCTCGCCGCCCCCGGTCTTGCGCAGCGCAGCCTCAACGATCACGTCGCCCCGATCGCCACTGCGCTTGGCATGGGCGACGTGCAGGGTGCGCGGATCGTGGTCGGCCGGATCGTCGGTCGCGACACCGACCGGCTCGACTCCGCCGGCATCGCCCGCGCCGGGATCGAGAGCCTCGCCGAAAGCTTCTGCGACGGCATCGTCGCGCCGCTCTTCTGGCTGCTTATCGGCGGGCTCCCCGGGCTGTGGATCTACAAGGCGATCAACACTGCCGACAGCCTGATCGGCCACCGCGAGCCACGCTGGCGCGCGTTCGGCTGGGCGTCCGCACGGATCGACGACCTCGCCAACTGGATCCCCGCGCGGATCAGCGGCGCCCTGCTGTGCCTCGCCGGTCCCGGCGGCTGGCGCGTGATGCGGCGCGACGCGCGCAAAACACGCCTCGCCCAATGCCGGCTGGCCCGAAGCGGCGATGGCGGGCGTGCTCGACCTCCGCCTCGCCGGGCCGGTCAGCTATGACGCGTCACCCAGCCTGAAGCCCTGGATCGGCCAGCGGGCCGCCCGCCGGGC
>NZ_JRVI01000027.1:0-11818 GCF_000783375.1 Sphingomonas sp. Ant20 | reverse complement strand
TGCAGCGCGCACGCGGGGCGATGCGCACGCGCTTCCCCAATAGCGGCGCCAGACGGCGTGCGCTGGCCGATGCGCTCGCGCCGGGGGGGCGTGCTCGATCCGCTCGGATCGTCGCGCGACGTGGCCGGCTGGCTGGCAGGGGGGATCGGTACAGGACGGGACGATCGTCCGGATGACACTCGCATCGCGTGATCCCGATGATCTGACATTGCGACAGGCGCGGGCGCTCGCCAGCGCGGACCGCGTCTATCACCGCAGCGACGTGCCGCCGGCGATCCTCGATCGCGCGCGCGCGGATGCCGCCCGGATCCCGTGCGATGCGCCGCCTGATGCGCAGGGTTCGGGGCTGGTCGTCGATGTGGCGATGCGCGCGTGAGCGGGTTCGGGTTCAAGGTCGCTGACGGAGTCGCGTCGCGGCTCGCGGTCGAGGCGGCGCCCGCCGCGAGCGGTGACCTGGTCTGGGTCCATCTGTCGACCACCGAGGACGAGGCGCAGGCCTGGCTTCGCAACGAGGCCGGGCTCGAATCCTATGTGATCGACGCACTGACCGCGACCGAGACGCGGCCGCGTTGCGAGGCGGTCGGCGAGGGGGCGTTCCTCAACCTGCGCGGGCGGACGAACGAGGAGATGGATTCGTCCGACCTGCTCGCGTCGCTGCGCATCTGGGTGGTCAAGGGACGCGTCTATTCGCTGACGCGCAAGCCGCTGGTCGCGATCTCGCTGGTTGAAAAAGAGGTTGAGGCGGGGCGGGTGCGCGATCCCGGCGACCTGATCACCGCGTTCGCGACCGCCATCACCACCGATCTCGACCCCGAGGTGGCGGCGCTGGGCGACGAGCTCGACGATTGCGAGGAGCGGCTCGACGCCAAGCATGTCTTCGCCCTGCGCCGCACCGTCAGTGAGGTCCGCGTGGCGGCGATCAGCTATCGCCGGTTTCTCAATCCGCAGCGTGCCGCGCTCGAGAAATTGGCTGCGTTGCCCGGCGACTGGCTGCGCGACGACGACCGGCTGCACCTGGCGGCGGCGGCGGACCGCGCGGCGCGGATGGCCGAGGAGCTCGAATCGATCCGCGAGCGATCCGCGCTGACGCACGAGGCGCTGACCGACCTGCGCGCGGAACAGATCGACAATCGCTCGCTGATCATCTCGGTCGCGGCGATGGTGTTCCTGCCGCTGACGTTCCTGACCGGGCTGTATGGGATGAACGTGAAGGGGCTGCCCTTTGCCGAAGAGCCCTGGGCGTTCGATGCGATCGCGGGCGGCTGCCTGGTGATCGCGCTGGGTATCGTGATCTACTTCGTCCAGCGGCACTGGTTCGAACGGTAGCGGCTCAGGCCGCGCTGGCGGTGCGCCAGGCCTGCGCGATCTCGTCGAGCGTGTCCGCGGTGGTGCGGAAGACCGAGCCGTCCTGGCCGACCGAGGCGTCGACGATCGTCCGGCGCGCGCCTGCATAGAGCCGCGCGAGCGTTTCCGACACCGCGCCGCCGCGGTCGAAATCGAGCCCCGCTTCGAGCGCGAACAGGATCGCGGTCGCGCGCGTCACGCGGTCGCTCTTGGTCGCATATTGGCGGTTGTCGGAGGCCCAGGCGGCGGCACGCAGCGCCGCGACGAGTTCCTTGTAGAGCAGCTGGACGAGGCCCGGGCCATCGGTCGTGGTGCGGCCGACTGCGTCGATCTGGCGATAGGTGGCGAACGGGTCGCGTGTGAGGGTGGTTGCGTACATCACGAGTCGCTCTTGTTCCAGGCGGCGATCTGGTTGGTGAGGAAGCTCTGGATCGACTTGTACGACGACACGCGCGAATTCATGCTCGAGAATTGCTGCGTCAGGCGGGTGGTCATCGCCGCGGATTGATCCGCGATCTTGGCCTCGGCATCGGCGATCGCGGACTGTGCCGCGGTGTAGCGCGTCTGCGAGGCGCCGAGCCCGATCGTCGTGTTGGTCGCGCTGGTCGTGATCGCGTTCAGCACCGCGCCAAGCCCGGCCTTGCCGTCCGCCGAGCCGTTCAGCATCGTCTCGATCGCGGTCGAATTGGTCAACATCGCGTTCGACAGCGCGGCGGCATCGACGCGCAACGTGCCGTCACGATTGGTCGCGACGCCGATCTGCGCGAGCGTCGTCGGGCTGCCGCCACCAGTGTCGCCCGACAGCGGCGCCAGCGTCAGCGCCTTGAGCGACGACAACAGCGTCTTCGCCGCCGGGTCCGCGCGCAGCACGCCGGTCACCGGGTCGGTCTGCTCGGTCAGCGTCGCCATGACCTGGTTATAGGTCTCGACGACGTCGGATACCGCCTGCGACAGCGCGCTGGTCGGCGTCGTGCTGCCTAGCGTGACGGGGCCGGTCGACACGGCGTTGAGCTGCAGTTTGACGCCCGTCACCAGGTTGTTGATCGTGTTGCTCGCGCGCTCGACCGCGATCCCGTCGACGGTCAGCTTGGCATTCTGTGCAGCCGCCGTGACGCTGGTGTTGGTCGCGCCGGGACCGACATTATAGGCGGCCAGCTTGCCGCTCGTATCCGTCGTCGCGTTCAGCGTGAACGCCTGCGACGCGCCTGTCGCGCCCTTCATCGACAGATAAGCGCTGCCGTTCGAATCGGTCACGACCGAGGCTGTGATCCCTGCGCCTTTCGCGTTGATCGCCGCGGCGATCCCGTCGAGGCTGGCGTCGGTGACGTCGATGGTCACCGCCGTGCCGCCGCCCGCGGTGAAGCCGGTCATCTTGGTGCCTGCCGCGTCATAGGTGGCGGTGCCGAAATTGAGCGTGAAGCTGCCCGAGCCGATCACCGCGGTGCGATCGGCGACCGCGGCGGTGGTGCGGATGGTCTGCGCGCCGGCGAGCTGGTTCACAGAGATGGTCGACGACAGCCCCGAGACCTTCGCGCCCGCCAGCGCGCTGACGCCGAGCGCGGCGGTATTGGAGCTGGTCGGCTGGCTGGTCAGCGTGCCGCCCTTCACCAGCGCGGCATAGGCGGTCGAGAAGCCCGAGATCGCGCTCTTGAGCGTTGCGAGCCCCGAGATCTGCGTGGTGATCGTCTTCGACTTGGCGGTCAGCTGCGCGGTCTTGGCCGCGAACTGCGCCTCGACCAGCGAGGGCACCAGGCTTGCGGTGTCGATCCCCGAGCCGGCATTGAGCGAGGTCAGCAGCGACTGCGCCGCGTTCTTCGTCACGCTCGCCGCGGTCGGCGTCGGCGTGGCCGCCGGGGTCGGCGTCGCGGTGCTGCTCGTCGTCGAAATTGCCATGCCGGAATCCTTGCGCGCTCGAATGGAATAACGACCGCGGCCGCCGGATCTTTAGGGAAGTTTCACGCCGTTTTCGTCGAACCGCGCATCGACCGGCACGGTGATCGCGGGCTGCGGCATCGGCGTGCCGCCCGCCGCCGCGTTCAGCCCGAAGACGAAGGCGAGGACGGTCGCGATCGCCATGTACAGGTCATCGCGAACCTCCTGGTTCTCCTTGCTCGTATAATAGACGGCGCGCGCGAGCAGCGGATATTCGAGCACGGGTACGCGGGTCTCCGCGGCGAGTTCGCGGATCGCCAGCGCGGTCGCGCCGCGGCCCTTGGCGACGACGACGGGCACCTGGTCCTTGCCGCGATCATAGCGCAGCGCGACCGCGAAATGCGTCGGGTTGGTCAGGATGACGTGCGCCTCGCCGACCGCCTTGCGCATATTTCCGCTGGCCATCGCGCGCATCTTGGCACGCTGCTGACCCTTGGCCTCGGCATTGCCCTCATTGTCCTTGTGCTCGTCCTTCACCTCCTGTTTCGACATGCGCATCTTGCCGAGGCGGCGGATGATCTGGATCGGCACGTCGATCCCGGCGATCGCGACGAGCCCGAATGCCATCGCGATCAGGATCGACGAGAAGGTCCCGCCGAGCGTCGTCAGCGCCTGGTTGAGATCGGCGGACGAGGCGAGCCCCATCGTCGTATGCGATGCCTGCCACAGCATCCAGCCGCCGATCGTGCCGAGCAGTGCGACCTTGAGCAGCGACTTGCCGAGCTCGATCCAGCCGGTCGGGCCGAAGATCCGCTTGAGCCCCGAGGCGGGGTTGATGCGCGTGAATTTGGGCGCGAGCAGCTTGCCGTTGAAGCCGAGCGAGCCGAGCCCTGCCTGGCTGAGCACCGCGGCGACCAGGCTGACCACGAACAGGGTGACGAGCGAGGGCGCGAGCTTCCACCCCGCCTCCTGGAGCGGGCGCCAGGGCGAGAAATCCTCGACGTCCGCGCGCCCGAACTGGAAGCTCGACGCCATCACCGCCTTGCACGCGGCGATCAGCGAGGGGCCGGCATATATCAGCCAGGCGACGCCCGCGAGCATGCTGAGCGCGGTGGCAAAGTCGCGCGAGCGGAGGATGTCGCCCTTCTCGACCGCATCCTTCTTGCGCTTGTCGGTCGGGGCTTCTGTCTTTTCGCCGAATTCGTCCGCCATCAGCCGAGCACCAGGCTCTGCGTGGCTTCGAGGCCTTCGCGGATGATCACGACCATATAGTCGCCCATCGCCGGGAAGCCGACCGCGAGCGCGACGACGCCGACCGCGAGGCTCGCGGGCAGGCCGACCGAGAACAGGTTGAGCGCGGGTGCGGCGCGGCTGATCATGCCGACGACGATGTTGAGGCACAGCAGCAGGAAGCCGACCGGCAGCGCGAGCAGCAGCCCGGCGAGAAACGCATAGCCGCCGAAGAACGCGATTCCCCGCAACCGGTCGACGCCCAGCCATGCGGCGCCGGGCGGCATCACGTCATAGCTTTTAACGAGCATCTCGACGAGCACGAGGTGGCCGTCCATCGACAGGAACAGCAAGGTCAGCATGATCGAGAAGAACTGGCCGAGCGCGGGGCTCGACCGGCCGTTCTGCGGATCGACCGACGAGGCGAAGCCGAGGCCCATCGACCCGCCGATGATTTCGGCGGCGATCACCGGCGCGGCGAACGCGATCTGCAGCACGAAGCCGAGCGCGAGCCCGACCAGCGCTTCGGCGGCGACCGCAAGTACGGTCGCCGTCGCGAAGATCTGCGCGGGTGGCTGGACCGGGTGCGCGGCGAGCACGAGGAAGCCGATCGCGCCCGACAGCGTGACGCGGACCGTGACGGGCACCGACACGTTGCCGAACACCGGCGCGGCGATGAACGTTGCGCCGATCCGCACCATCACGAAGATCAGCGCCCAGAGCTGCGGCTCGATCGAGAGGCCGAAGCCCAGCACCTGCCTATTTCACCAGATCGGGAATGCGTTCGAAAATGCTGACGGTGAAGTCGCTCAGCAGCCCGAGGATCAGGCTGCCGAAGATCATGATCGACACCGCGACGACGAGCAGCTTGGGCACGAACGACAAGGTCTGTTCGTTGATCGACGTCGCCGCCTGGATCATGCCGAGAATCAGCCCCGCCAGCAGCGCCGGGATCAGGATCGGCGCGCTGGCGAGCGCCAGCACCCACATCGTCTGGTTGGCGATGGTCAGGAAATATTGCGCGTCCATGGCTTATAATGCTTCCGTTCGCCCTGAGCAAAGTCGAAGGGCCTGGGACTCATGTGCTTCGACTGCGCTCAGCACGAACGGGAGTGTGGGGGCGCTCACCGGGTCAGGTCGCGAACGAGTTGGCGAGGCTGCCCATCGTCAGCGCCCAGCCGTCGACGAGCACGAACAGCAGCAGCTTGAACGGCATCGAGATGATCGTCGGCGACAGCATCGCCATGCCCAGCGACATCAGCACGGTCGCGACGACGAGGTCGATGACGATGAACGGCAGGAAGATCAGGAACCCGATCTGGAACGCGGTCTTGAGCTCCGAGGTGACGAACGCCGGGAGGAGCACCGAGAAGGGGATGTCGCGCGGCGACGCATAGGGGCCCGACTTCGCCATTTCGGCAAACATCGTGACGTCCTTGATCCGCGTCTGCTTGACCATGAACGCGTGGAGCGGGACGCCCGCGGTCGTGATCATCTGCGTGCCCGCGAGCTGGCCCGCGGCATAGGGCTGGATCGCGGTCGTGTTGATCTGGGTGATCGTCGGCGCCATGATGAAGAAGCTGAGGAACAGCGACAGGCCGAGCAGCACCTGGTTGGGCGGCGTCTGCTGCAGGCCGAGCGCCTGGCGCAGGATCGCCAGCACGATGATGATCCGCGTGAAGCTGGTCATCATCAGCAGGATGCCCGGCAGGACCGTGAGCAGCCCCATGATGATGAGGACCTGCAGCGACAGCGACAGCGAGCCGCTCTGCCCGCTATTGCCCGCCGCCTGGCCGCCGAGCTGGCCGAGCGCGCGGTCGACCGCATCGCCGACCGCGGGGCTGGCGGGGGCGGGGACGGCCTGCGCGAAGGCGGGCATGGCGAGGAACAGGGCGACCAGCAGCGCGAGGCCGACCCACAGCCACGCAGCGCCACGCGACTGCGTCCTGGCCTCTACAGCGGTAATCAGCGCCGGGCCCGACCCCTTGCGCGTAACGATCAGGCTCATGCGTCGACCTTGTCGATCAGGTGCACGCCGCCGCGACCGACCGAGACGAGCAGCCGGCGGCCCTCGAAATCGATCACCGCGAGGCGCAGGCCCGGCGAGATCATCATCGTTTCCTTGACGCCGATCAGCCGCGACGTGGGCTTGCCTGGCATGCGGCTCTCGAACTTGCGCCACAGCAGCAGACAGCCGACCATCAGCCCGCAGACGAGCGGCAGGAGGATGACGAGTTTCAGGATATAGGACCAGAGCATCGGATCAGCCGCGCGCCGCGAGCGACTTGTCGGGGCTGACCAGCTCGGTCATCCGCACCCCGAACCGCTCCCCGACGGTGACGACCTCGCCACGACCGATCAGCGTGCCGTTGACGAACACGTCGAGCAGCTCGTTGGCCTGGCGATCGAGCTCGATCACGCTGCTCTCGCTCAGCGCGAGCAGTTCGCGCAGCGTCAGGCTGGTCGAGCCGATCTCGACGGTCAGCTTGACGTCGACGTCCTGGAGCAGCCTGAAATTGGCGGCCACGGCGGCGTCGACCGGAAAAGTACCGGCCATGTCGGTCATGCTGCGAATCCTTCGTCGATACGGGTAATGGAGGTGAGCTGGATGGCCGCGAAGCCGTTGGACGTGCCGACCGTGCCGCAGCCAAGCCGGTCGTTGCCGACCATCACGGGGACGTCGCCCGAGATCGTGATCGGGATCACGTCGCCGGGTTTCAGGTCCATCAGCATCTGCAGCGACACGACGGGTTCGGCGAGCACCGAGCGGATCGGGAAGCGGATGTTCATCGCCGCGCGTGTCAGCTCGTTGCGCCAGGCCGGATCGGGCTCGGCGGTCTTGCCGAGCACCTTGGTGGTGAGCGACGGCGCGTGCGGCTTGAGCGCGGTGACCGGGTAGACGAGGTCGAGAAAGACCGGCTTGCCCGCCCCCGTCGCCAGCCCGAAGCGGGTGACGATCATCGCATCCTCGCCGTCGAGCTCGGCGATCATCGCCGGGTTCACCTCGACACGGGTCGGCTGGAACTCGAACCGTGCCATCGGCTCCCACGCGGTCTTGAGCGGGGTCGCGATCAGCTGGCCGATCCGCGCGATCATCGCCTCGCCCGCGGGCGAGAATTCGGCTGGCAGCACCGGTGGCACCGCGCCCGTCCCGCCGAAGAACAGGTCGAGCAGCTCGAGGATGAACCGCCCGTCCATCACGCACAGCGCCTGCGCGGCGCCCGGCGTCATCACCATCGGCAGCCAGGCGATCAGCCCGTCGCCGCGCTCCGCCCGATAATCGGCAAAGCGCTGGACGACGAGCGGCTCGGCCCAGCTGCGCACTTCCTGGCGCAGCATCGGCTCGAACACGCCGCGCAACGTCCGCGCGAACCGGGCGGACAGATGCTGCAGCGTGTGCAAATCACCGAAGGGATTGAGCTTGGCCGACCCCAGCATGCCCGAATGGGCCGCCTGGGGACGATCGCGCTCGCGCCGCTCGCGCATCGTCGTGTCTGGGGGGGCGTTAACCATGCCTCACTGAACGACGAAACTGGTAAAGTAAACGTTACCGATCCCCCCGAAACCTTCCTTCTGCTTGAGCGTGGCATTGATTGCCTTGGCCAGTTCACCCTGCAATTTGCGCTTGCCCTGCGCGGTGAAGACCTCGTCTTCGGTCGCCTCGCCGAGCGCCATCAGGATCGCGGAGCGGACCGCGATCTCGTTGGTCTTGAGATGGTCGATGACGCTGTTGTCATAGGGCGTCGAGACGGCGACGCCGACCTGGATGAAATGCGCGCTGTCCTGGAGGTTGGCGGTAAATTCCTTCTCCAGCGCATAATAGGTCGACGCATAGCGGTCGCCGCCCTCGCCCGCAGGCGGCGCCATGCCGTGATTCTCGGGTGCGGCATCCTCGCCGCCGCCATGTCCGCCGCCTTCGCCGTCCCCTTCGGCCCCGGCGGACTTCTGCTCGCTTTTCGGAATGAGCTTGGGCTTGCCGTCATCGGCCGCGGCATGGCCGCCGCCGATCAGCCCCGCGCTCGAGGCATAGACGCCCGCCCCGACGCCGCCGCCCACCAGGACGAGCAGCGCGACGCCGCCGATGATCATCTTGCCCATCTTCCCCTTCTTCTTGGGCACGGGGGCTTCGCTCTTGTCGCTCATCTACGCAGTCCTTCGGGTCAGGCGAGTCGGGTGTCGGTGGAATCGGTATCGGCAGCGGTCGCGATTCCGGCGCGGGCGCGCGAAGGCGCCGAAGGCTGGTGCGGCGTCGCAGCTCGCTGCTGCTGCTGGCCGGCGCCGGTATCGACGTTGCTCTGCGACAGCTTCAGCCCACGGGCATCGGCGAGTTCGGCGAGCCGGGGTTGCGCCTCCTGCAACAGGCTGCGCGTGGCGGCCTGTTCGGCGGCGAAATGCACATGCAGCGTATCGCCGTCCTTGCGGACCGAGACGTCGATCGTGCCGAGCGCATCGGGGATCAGGCGGATCCGCGTATCGGTCGCATTCGCCGCGTCGCGCAGGATATCGATCCGCTCGATCATCGCGCTCGGCCAGCGCTCCTGCCGCATGTCGAGCGGCGGCTGTGCGTTCGTGGTCGGGGCGAGCGCGTGAACGGTGCCGGCGGCGGTGAGCGGGGCGAGCAGCGTCGTGTCGTCCCGTAGGCGGGGCTCGTCACGGCGCTGCGCCGCCGCCTGGATCGCGGCGCCGAAGACCTGCGCGGCGGAGGCAACGGTGCCGGGTTGCGGCTGTGTGGCGGCGGCGGGCGGCTGCTGCACGACGAGGGTCACGGGTGGTGCGCCGTCGCGTGACGACCATCGCGGTGGCAGTGTGTCGATGCTCGCGGAGTCCGCGGTAACTAGGGGTGCGAGGCCTTGGGCGATTGCTTCTCCCTGTACTGGCGTTGCTGACGCCGGCGTGTGCGGGCACGGTGACGGCGGGCGGCAGTGCCGGAGCCTGAGCCGGCGCGCCTGGCGCCGGCGATGGCATGACCGTGCCATTGAAAGCGGCGGGCGGCGGCAAGGCTTCCCCTGCTGGCCGGCTGGGGGTGTCGGGAAGCGCGACCGGGCGGGTGCCCGACAGGATTGCGGCGGCGACCTGGAAATCGGAAGCCGCGGCAAACGTCGGGCGTGCGCCGGGAGGCGTCGGCGGGGAACTGCTGCTTGGCGTCTCATCGACGACGGTCGCATCCGCCGTCGCTGGCGCGGTGATCCCGGACTGAAGGGCAGGAGGCTTCATTGCGGCGTCGGGCGCAAACGCGGCGGGTAGCGGCTCTGACACAGTCGAGAAAAGGGGAGCCTGTCGCCCGCCGGGCATGTTCGACCTGGCGAACGCGTCTCCCGCCAACGTTGCCGTGCCGATCCCATCTTCGGGCAGCGTTGCCTGCGGTGCGGCGGGCGTAGTGGTTGGGGGGCATCGATCACGACCGGCACGGCGATCGGGGTTGCCTCCGGGATGGTCGCGTGCTCTGTCGGTGTATCGTCGGTGGCGTCGAAATCGCGCGGACGTTTCGTCGTGGTCGGGCGTTCGGTGCCGCGCAGGCTGATCCGGATGACGCGCTCCGGCGGCGGCGGAAGCCGGTTTTCGACCGGGTCCGGGCCTTCGATCGGCACGTCGCCACCGCCGCCGACCAGCGACGACGCAAGCGGCGATTTCACCGGCGTGAGCGCGGACGTGCCCAATGCGGCCGGCGGGAGCGCGGCCGCCGCTACGGACGCCGGTACCTCGGCGGTAATTTCCACTGTTGCCGCGACTAGCGGCGGGGGCGCCGCGACCGGCACTTGAACAAAGGCGACGCCCGGCGACCAGAACGGCAGTGTTTCGGTCTCGGCGGCGGCATCCGGCAAGGGCTTGCCGCCGCTGACCGCCGGTTGCCGGGTGATGCTATCGGCCGGTGCGACGTCGGCCACCAGCCCGGTGTCGAGCAGCGCAGCCAGCGTGTCGCCGAAATCACCCGCGGACTCACCGCCCGCTACGCGTGGCGCGGCCGTAAGGGCGAGGCCAGGAGGGGAGGCAAGCGCGGGCAGAATCATGCAATCTCTCGAATAGGGCGGTGTCAGCCCGTACTCAGCAAGGATCGTGCCGGATCTTCCTGACGGCCGGTGCCTCCTCGAGCGCGCGCAGCTCCCGGATGACTGCATCGGCCTGTGCGCGCGCGATGAGCTTTTCGACCGCACTCTGGTCGCGCTGTGCGGCGCGGGTCGCGTCGGTGGCACGCGCGACCTGATATTCCGCCGACCGGACGCGCTCGACCGCGGCGTCGGCGGAGTGTTGCAGGCGTTCGCGGTAATGCGCCGACGCCCCCAGCGAGACCGCGACCGCGGTCTGTTCCACGGGAGCGACGGCGGCGGCCAGGCCTGTAATCCGGGTGGACAGCGCCTGTTCGCTCGCGGCTTTGTCGTGCGCGCGGGCTTCGTCGGCACGGGTCAGGCCGAGCTGCAAGGTCCGGACGCGGTGGATCCGTGCCAGCGTCTTGGCGCGGGCGTCAGCCACCGAAGACACCAACCAGCTCGGCAACGGCATCGCCCAGCGACACCTTCTCGTCCGAATCCTGGCGGATATACTCCATGATCGCGCCGTGGCAGGCGATCGCATTGTCGATCGCCGAGTCGGCACCCGCACGATAGGCGCCCATCAGCACGAGGTCGCGATTCTCCTCATAGGTCGCCAGATTGCGGCGCAGTACGCGCGCGGCCCTGACATGCGGCGCGTCGGCGATGTCGGTCATCACGCGGCTGACCGAGGGGCCGATGTCGATCGCCGGATAGACGCCGCGCTCGGCCAGCTGGCGGCTCAGCACGATATGCCCGTCGAGGATCGAGCGCGCCGAATCGACGACCGGGTCGTTGCCGTCATCGCCGTCCGCCAGCACGGTATAGATCGCGGTGATCGACCCGCCGGTATGGACGTCGACGCCCGCGCGCTCGATCAGGTTCGGCAGCATCGCGATGGCGGACGGCGGATAGCCCCGTGCGGAGGCGGGTTCGCCGAGCGCGAGGCCGATCTCGCGGCCGGCATGCGCGACGCGGGTCAGCGAATCCATGATCAGCAGGACCTTCTTGCCCTCGTCGCGAAACCCTTCGGCGATCGCGGTGGCGCGCAGCGCGCCGCGGATGCGGAGCACGGGCGAGTGATTGGCGGGCACCGCGACGACGACCGAGCGTGCGCGGGCGGCGCCGGCGACCTTGGTCTCAAGAAAGTCGGCGACCTCGCGGCTGCGCTCGCCGATCAGCCCGATGACGATCACGTCGGCCTGCGCGGCGCGGACGATCATGCCGAGCAGCACCGACTTGCCGACGCCCGACCCCGCCATGATGCCGACGCGCTGACCCTGGCCGATCGTCAGCAGGCCGTTGATCGCGCGCACGCCCACGTCCATCGGCTGAAGCACGCGGCG
>NZ_JRVI01000269.1:0-5615 GCF_000783375.1 Sphingomonas sp. Ant20 | reverse complement strand
AGCACGGCCGAGCCGGCGTCAAGCGCGCGCGACAGGCCGGCGCGCGCGCCCGAATCCTGCTCGGCGGAGAGCATCTCGCGGTCGAGCTTGCCCGCGCCGCCGTGGATGACGAGGGTCCAGTTGGGTTGGGGCATGGGGGCTTTCACAAGGTTGGCGGGGTGGGACGAAGGTGGAGACGCAGCCCGATCAGCGGGCGCAAGGGGGCGACCCTGCGGCCGATCAGGTAGAAGGCGAAACAGCCGATCAGCGTCGCGGCGAGCAGCACCAGGAACTCCGCCCAGCCGGGAAGGCCGGCGGGGAGCAGCGCGTACATGACGAGGACGATGAGCGTCTGGTGGATCAGGTAGAAGGGGAACACCGCCTCGGTCAGCATCGGCCGCCAGCGATGGTCGCGGTTGAGATGGCGTTCGGCGAGCCCGATCAGCGCGACGATTCCGCCCCATTGTTCAAGCGCATGCGCGATGCCGTAGGCGGTATAGACCCAGTGCGGCTTCGCAACCCCGGCGGGCCAGCCGAGCTCTATGCCGAGGATCGTCGCATAGCCGAGCAGCGCGAGCCCGGCGCCGATCTTCCACAGCCGCGCGATCGCGGCGATCGCGGGTTCGGAGCGCGCGAGGCCGAAGCCGAACAGGAAGGCGGGGAAATAGGTGATGTGCGCGATCCAGTCGCCGAGCAGCGCCTGGCTCTCGGCCGCCATCTGGAACCACCAGCCGTGGACGAAGATGAGCCAGGCGAGCGGGAGGAGCAGCACCAGCCAGCCGCCGAAAACGCGGTCGAAGAGCCGCTGCGCGCCGCGGCTGCGGACATTCTGGTGGCTGCGCAGGCTGCGCGGGCCCCGGACCAGCGCGACGCCGAGCGTCAGGACCGTCGTGTAGACAAAGAGATAGACGACGAACCAGAGGTGGTTCCAGGCGGGCAGCCACAGGCCGTCGAGCGGGGCGAAGCGGAAGGCGTCGTGCGTCCAGAAGGTCCAGTAGCTGCCCGCATAGCCGTGCCGGGTGACGAGCTCGACCCAGGGTTGCGGGGGGACGATGACGAGGATGCCGAAGGCGAGCGGCACGAGCAGCCGGTAGCAGCGCGTCGCGAAGAAGCGCACCGGTCCGCTCGACCGGCGGAGCAGCGCGCGGCTGGCATAGCCCGAGACGACGAACAGCAACGTCAGCCGCCACGCATTGGTGGCGAGCATCGGCAGCCGGACCCAGTCCTCGACATGCGCCGACTTCACATGGAAGTTCCACGGCACGAAGACCATCGCGATATGGTAAAGGATCAGCAGGGCGAAGGCGCCGATCCGCAGCCAGTCCATGCCGTAATGCCGGGTCATCGCAGCGCCCTAGGCGGCGGGTGACGGGGCTGCAAGCACGCGCTGCCCCGTCACACCGGCGCGGGCCCGCCCGGTCCGGCCCGGTCAGGCGGCCATGCGGGGGACGCCGAGGAAGTCGCGCTTGCCTAGCGAGACGCCCTGCGCGCGCAGGATCGCGTAGGCGATGCTGGCGTGGAAATAGAAATTGGGCTGCGAGAAGGACAAAAGGAAGTTGGCGCCGGTGAAGGGCATGACATAGCTGCCAAATTCGAACTTCGTCGCGGCGGTGGCAAGCGTGTCGAACTCGGCCGGGTCATAGGCCTCGAGCGTCGCGATCGCGCCCTGGACCGCGGCGTGGAGCCCGGCGAAATCGGTCGGCCAGGCGCTGCGGTCGGGGGAGAAGACGCCGTCGCGGACGCCCTGCACGCCGCCCGCCGAATGCGCGACGCACGATTTCACCTGATAGCCGAAAGGGAGCATGTCGTCGGCGAGCTTTGCGTCGATCAGCGTGGCGGGGTCGATCCCGCGCTCGGCGGCGAAGCCTTCCGCCTTGTCGAGCAGCGCGTCGAGCGCGCGCAGGACCTGGAGGTTGGAGGAGATCGTCGCATCGTAGAGGGACAGGGTCATCGATCGGGCTCCGCTGAGATGCGGCAGCCTATGGCCGTGCGGCGGCATGTGCCAGCGTTGTTTCGCTCGCCGCGTCCAGCCGCTATATACGGCAGTGAACCCACGAGGAATCTTCATGTCCCTTCGTCCCTGGCGCGATATCACCCGCCGTACGAGCCGCCAGATCATGGTCGGCAACGTCCCCGTCGGCGGCGATGCGCCCGTCACCGTGCAGACGATGACCAACACGCCGACCGACGACATCAAGGCGACGGTCGACCAGATCCGCCGATGCGAAGAGGCGGGCGTCGACATCATCCGCGTCAGCTGCCCCGATGTCGAATCGACCAGCGCGCTCAAGCAGATCGTCCGCGCGAGCCGCGTGCCGATCGTCGCGGATATCCATTTCCACTATAAGCGCGCGCTCGAGGCGGCGGATGCGGGCGCGGCGTGCCTGCGGATCAACCCGGGCAATATCGGGTCTGCGAGCCGCGTGAAGGAGGTCGTCGACGCGGCGAAATCCAATGGCTGCGCGATCCGGATCGGCGTGAACGGCGGGAGCCTCGAGCGGCATCTGCTCGAGAAATATGGCGAGCCGTGCCCCGATGCGCTGGTCGAATCGGCGCTCGATCATATCAAGTTGCTGCAGGACCATGATTTCCACGAGTTCAAGGTCGCGGTGAAGGCGTCCGACCTGTTCCTCGCGGTCGCGGCGTATCAGCAGCTCGCCGAACAGGTCGACTGCCCGCTGCATCTCGGCATCACCGAGGCGGGCGGGTTCGTCGGCGGCACGGTCAAGTCGGCGATCGGGATGGGCAGCCTGCTCTGGTACGGGATCGGCGACACGATCCGCGTCTCGCTGTCGGCCGAGCCCGAGGAGGAAGTGCGCGTCGGGTTCGAGATCCTGAAGGCGCTCGGCATCCGCAACCGCGGCGTGCGCGTCGTGTCGTGCCCGAGCTGTGCGCGGCAGGGGTTCGACGTGATCCGTACCGTCCAGGCGCTGGAGGAGCGGTTGCAGCATATCCGCACGCCGATGTCGCTCAGCGTGCTCGGCTGCGTCGTGAACGGGCCAGGCGAGGCGCGCGAGACCGATATCGGGATCACCGGCGGCGGCAACGGCAAGCACATGGTGTATCTGTCGGGGGTCACCGACCATCATGTCCAGGACGCGGACATGGTGAACCACATCGTCAAGCTGGTCGAGGCCAAGGCGGCGGAGATCGAGGCCGCGGATGCGGCTGTCGCGGCGCTGGTGCCGGAGATGGCGGCGGAATAAGCGGGGTTTTATCGGGCGGTTGGCTGCGTTTGAGGGCCTTGCTTGCGCCTCGTCATCCTGACGAAGGTCAGGATCCAGGGTTGCGGGGCGTGGCGCTGTTTGGCTCTGGATCCTGACTTTCGTCAGGATGATGGGGTGGCCTGACGAACGTCTCGGATTTTAGCAGTGCTTCGACTTCGCTCAGCACGAGCGGGGAGGGGTGTGGCGGTGCTTCGACTTCGCTCAGCCCGAGCGGGAGGGGCGTGGCGGTGCTTCGACTTCGCTCAGCACGAACGGGAGGGGGTGGCGTTGTTTGGCTCTGGGTCCTGACTTTCGTCAGGATGACGGGGAGGACGCCTCCGCTGTTCTCCCGCGTAGGCGGGAGTCCAGGGTTTTTGCGGTGGGGGTGGGGCTTCTGGGCCCCCGCTTTCGCGGGGGAACCGACACTCGCGATCGTGAGGATGCTGACAGCCTGCGGGCGATGATGGCGCCGGTGGGGGATGCCGGTTAAGCGGGGGGAGTGGGTATTGGCATCTTCTCAGCGGCGGGGCGGGCGGCGTGAGGGGGCGTAGCGTTTCGCCTGCGCTGGCCTTTGCGGTCGCCGCGCTCGGGATCGGGTTGTTCTCGGTGATGGACGCGGTGATGAAGTCGCTGGTGCTGGGGATCGGGGTGTATAACGCGCTGCTCTGGCGGCAGATGGCGAGTGTCGGGCTGGGGGCGGTCGCCTGGAAGCTCGGGCGGAGCGGGCGGCCGAGCGGGCGGGCGCTGAAACTCCATTTTGCCAGGGGGTTGGTGACCGCGGCGATGGCGCTGCTGTTCTTCTGGGGGCTGGCGCGCGTGCCGATGGCGCAGGCGATTTCGCTGACCTACATCTCGCCGATCCTCGCGCTGCTGCTTGCCGCCGTGACGCTGGGCGAACGCGTCGGGCGCCGGGTCGTGGTCGCGTCGGTCGTGGCGCTGGGCGGGGTCGGGATCGTGATGATCGGGCATGGCCGCGAGGGTGCGGCGGGGGCGGCGAGCCTGACGGGGGTCGCCGCGGTGCTCGGATCGGCGCTGCTCTATGCGGTCAATCTGGTGATCGCGCGGGTGCAGGCGCAGGCGGCGCGGCCGGGCGAGATCGCGTTCTTCCAGGCGATGGTGGTGACCGCGACGCTCGCGCTCGCGGCGCCGTGGCTGGCGGTGGTGCCCGATGCGGCGACATGGCCGCGGCTGCTGCTGGCGGCGGGGCTGGCGACCGCATCGCTGTGGCTGCTCGGCTGGGCCTATGCGCATGGCGATACAGGGTTTCTGGCGACCACCGAATATAGCTCGTTCGTCTATGCAGCAGGCCTCGGCTATCTGGTGTTTGGCGAGCGGGTGTCGGCGTTACCGCGTGCGGCGCGGGTGTCATCGTCGTCGCATGCCTGTATGCGGCGCGGCGGCGCGATATCGCGCAGACGTCGATGGAGGCCGCCGCATGACCCAGATCCGTTCCGCCACCCGCGCCGATATCGGCACGATCCTGCGCTTCGTGCGCGAGCTTGCGGCGTTCGAGCGCGAGCCCGATGCGGTCGAGGCGACAGAGGCGACGCTGGGCGAGGCGCTGTTCGGGGACGCGCTCGCAGCGGAGGCGGTGATCGCGGACGGGGCAGACGGGCCGGTCGGTTTCGCGGTGTTCTTCCACAATTTCTCGACCTGGACGGGCAAGCGCGGCCTGTATCTGGAGGATCTGTACGTGACGCCCGAGGCGCGCGGGCAGGGGGTCGGCGGCGCGCTGCTCGCGCATCTGGCGGGGATCGCGATCGACCGCGGGTGTGCGCGGTTCGAATGGTCGGTGCTCGACTGGAATGCGGATGCGATCGCGGTCTATCGCAGGCTGGGTGGCGGTGGGGATGGAGGACTGGACGATCCAGCGGTTGACGGGGGATGCGGCTGGTCAAGCTGGCGGGGCGGTAGGGGGTGTCGTCAGCCTGAGCCACGCAGTCCGGCGCTAAGTAACTCTGGATCCTGACTTTCGTCAGGATGACGGAAGAAGAAGGGGCGTCAGTTGCGGGCGACCGTCGTGCGCCAGATGACGGGCCAGGTGATCGCGCCGCGGCATTCGCCCAGCATGCGCATTTCGGCGAGGCGGAAGCGGGTGCCGTCCCAGACATAGTCCTGGCCGACGCCGCAGTCGCCGATGCCGCGGCCCTTGGCGTAGGAGCTGAGCAGCCCGGTCTTCGGGTCGTAGCCCGCGTTGACGAGGGCGGGTTTCGCGCCGGGTTCGCCGAATTGCGGGGGCAGGTCGAACGGCGCTTCGCTGGCCTTGCGTCGCGGACGATCAGCGCGCGGGTGATGACATTATACGCGCCGGATCCGCAGGATAGCAGGACGAGATCGGTGGTCGCGTCGAGCGCATGGGTCTCGTTGGTGACGGGGCCGAACTGGTCCGCGGCGCAGCCGGTGCGCTGGCGCATCTGCGCGACGAGCCGC
>NZ_JRVI01000268.1:0-2813 GCF_000783375.1 Sphingomonas sp. Ant20 | reverse complement strand
CGCAGGCGGTCGGCATCGGGCTCGGCCCGCGCATCCTCCGCGCGGAAACCGCCGCGGCGGCGGCGGTCGCGCTGTGGATGGCTGCGGCGGGCGATTGGGCGGCCGAACCGCCCGTCCCGACACCCGTCGCGTGACATTGCTACCGACCGGTCCGAATCCCCTCTAGCACCCTCGTTCATCGCCGCGTAAGGCGCGGCGATGACGAGCAAGACCGCCCCTGCAAAGACCAGCCCGACGATCGAGTCGCGCGACCAGTTGATCGCCAGCTTCGCGCGCGGTGAAAAGCCCAAGGACCGCTGGCGGATCGGCACCGAGCACGAGAAATTCGTGTACGCGAAGGACGACCATCGCGCGCCTTCGTACACCGAGGCGGGCGGCATCCGCGCACTGCTCGGCGAGCTCGAGCAATATGGCTGGGCCCCCGTGTTCGAGCGCGGCCCCGACGGTACCGAGAACGTCATCGCGATGACCGGTGCGGACGGGAGCATCAGCCTCGAGCCCGCGGGCCAGTTCGAACTCTCGGGCGCGCCGCTCGAGACCCTGCACGAAACCTGCGCCGAGACCGGCCGGCATCTCGAACAGGTCAAGGCCGCGGGCGAAAAGCTCGGCATCGGCTTCCTCGGCCTCGGCATGTGGCCCGACAAGACCCGCGCCGAGCTGCCGATCATGCCCAAGGGTCGCTATGCGATCATGCTGCGGCACATGCCGCGTGTCGGCAGCATGGGGCTCGACATGATGCTGCGGACCTGCACGATCCAGGTGAACCTGGATTACGCGTCGGAAGCGGACATGGTGAAGAAATTCCGCGTCGGCCTCGCGCTTCAGCCGCTCGCGACCGCGCTGTTCGCCAATTCGCCGTTTACCGAGGGCAAGCCCAACGGCATGCTGTCCTATCGCAGCCATATCTGGTCCGACACCGACCCGCACCGCACCGGCATGCTGCCCTTCGTGTTCGAGGACGGCTTCGGCTATGACCGCTATACCGACTATGCGCTCGATGTGCCGATGTACTTCGTCTACCGCGACGGCAAATATATCGACGCGGCGGGGCTCAGCTTCCGCGACTTCCTGAAGGGCGAGCTCAGCGTCCTGCCCGGCGAGAAGCCGACCCTCGACGACTGGACCGATCATCTCTCGACCGCCTTCCCCGAGGTGCGGCTGAAGACCTTCCTCGAGATGCGCGGCGCCGATGGCGGGCCGTGGAACCGGATCTGCGCCCTGCCCGCGCTCTGGGTCGGGCTGCTCTACGATCAGGGTGCGCTCGATGCGGCATGGGATCTGGTGAAGGACTGGACGATCGACGAACGCCAGTCGCTGCGCGATTCGGTGCCCAAGCTCGGGCTGAATGCGCCGATCGCAGGTGGCGGCCAGTTGCGCGACATCGCCGCACATGTGCTCGATATCGCGGGTGCCGGCCTGTCGTCGCGCGCGCGCCTGAACAAGGCGGGCGACAACGAGACCGGCTTCCTCGATCCGCTGCGCGAGATCGTCCGCTCGGGCAAGGTCCCCGCCGAGCTGCTGCTCGACAAATACAACGGTGTCTGGGGCGGCGATATCGCCAAGGTATACGGCGTGGAAAGCTTCTAGGCGCCTGACGCTCAGCGCGATCCCGCCACCCACGCCAGGAGGCGCGGTACCGGTCCGTTGCGCGCCATCCAGTCGCTATAGGCGCGGTAATCGGGGTCGAGGCCGAGATGCCGCTCCTCGGTCCGCGCACGCCAGTAATAGACCCCGCTGACCGCCGCGAGCAGCAGGGTCGCGCGCATCGCGTCGATCGGCGTCCCCGTCGTCAGCACGGGGATCGTCGACAGCCACCAGAACAGGTTCTTCGACAGATAGGCGGGGTGCCGCGACCAGGCATAGGGCCCGTGCGTCAGGATCCCGCGGTTGGTGAGATTGGAGAATCGCAAGCCGAACGCCATCGTCGCCCACGCATAGATGGCGGTCAGCGCGACCAGCACCGCGCCGATCAGCACCAGCAGGACGGGGTGATACTGGAACCAGACGTCCCATTCCTGCGTGCCCGGGTGATAGTCCATCGGCCCGCCGTCACTCATCAGGATGATCGGCGGATAGCACATCAACGCCGCCATCCACGCGGCCGCAAACGGATTGGCGCTGCGGATATGCGAATCGAGCGGTCGCAGCGTCAGGACATAGCCGACCGTTGCGAACGCAACGTCGATCAGGAACATGAAGGTGATCAGCCACCTGGCGAGCGCGACCGGGTCGCGCAGGATCGCGGTCGTGTCACCGCGGACGAAGTCGCCGAACCCGCCCGGCACGATCGCGAGCATGAAGGCGAGGAAGAACGCCTTCACTCCCCAGCTGCGCAGGTGGTTGTGGACCGCCGCGCGGTCGACCCCCGGCTGCCCGGTCAGCCATGCCCCGAGCGACCACGCGCCGTCCTTCGGCGCGACCAGATAGCGGTCGAGCCAGAGGACATAGGGGATCGACACGAGCACGAGGATCGGCGCGGCGTTGGTGAAGCACCACATCGCAAACGCGAAATTGCCCTCCCAATAGAATCGCCCGGTGCCATAGATCACCGCGATCCCCGCCCAGGTCACCCAGAAGGCGGCGAGCTTTGTCAGGCTGACGTCGATCGTCTCGCGCCATGGCCGGGGCCGCGACCAGTCCAGCCCGGTGCTCGGCCGGCGATGGACCTTGCCGATCAGCACCGACCACAGGACCATCGGGACCGCGCAGGCGAGCAAATTGACCAGCGCGGCATAGGGCCCGTCCATCCCCCAGCCGCGCGCGCACGCCACCCAGCCGAGCACCCCCGCCAGCCCCGCCAGCCCGGCGCCGTG
>NZ_JRVI01000267.1:0-6322 GCF_000783375.1 Sphingomonas sp. Ant20 | reverse complement strand
TGTCGGCGCCGGCGCGGTCCCACAGGTCGGCGCACCACAGGCCGATGAGCTCGCCGAACATCTGGCTGATCTCGGGCGCGGTGGTGAAGTCGCCCGCGGTGCCGAGCGGGTCGCGGGTCGCGTAATAGTGCGCGTTGGCGGCGGCCATGTACTGCGCGACGGGGACGGGGCCGGCGAGGGTGATCGCGCGGGCGAGGCGTCGGGAAGGGCGGTGTCGGGGGTGGTGTCAGTCATCGTAAAGCTCTCTGCCTCCCCGCGGAGGCCGGGGCCAGTTGGGGGACGGTGATGACGGGGGGCAGCACGCTCGTCACCTGGGCCTTCCCAACTGGGCCCCGGCCTTCGCCGGGGTGGGGATGAGGGTGAGGGTGGTGTCCGTTACGCGACGCTCTGCGAGCCGGCGATGGGTTCGACGCGGATGCGGCGGCGGGCGGCGGTGAGGATCAGGAAGAGGCCGCCGAGGATCATCGGCACGCAGAGCCACTGGCCCATGTGGAGCCCGGTCTTCTCGGCAAAGGCGCGCAGCTGCGAATCGGGTTCGCGGAAGAATTCGACGGTGAAGCGCGCGAGGCCGTAGCCGAGCACGAACAGGCCGACGAGCTTGCCCGGGTCATAGCGCGCCTTGGTCTTCCAGAAGGCGAACCAGAGCAGCGCGAACAGCGCGAGGCCTTCGAGCCCGGCCTCGTAGAGCTGGCTCGGATGGCGGGCGGGCTCGATCATGCCAAAGGGGACGGTGCGCGCGAAGACGATGCCCCAGGCGACGTCGGTCGGCTTGCCCCAGAGCTCGCCGTTGACGAAATTGGCGAGCCGCCCGAAGAACAGCCCGAACGGCACGCAGCAGGCGATATAGTCGTGGACGCGCAGCCAGTTGAGCTTGTGCTTGCGCGCGAACAGGATCAGCCCGAGCGACACGCCGATGACGCCGCCGTGGAACGACATGCCGCCGTCCCAGAGCCGCAGGATGCGCAGCGGCCGCAGGATCATTTCGGGCGCGTAGAACAGCACATAGCCGAGCCGCCCGCCGAGGATGATGCCGAGCGTCGCGTAGAAGACGAGGTCGTCGGCATGACGCCGCGCCATCGGTGCGCCGGGCTGGGCGAGCAGCTTCAGCAGATACCACCAGCCGAGCAGGATCCCGCCGATATAGGCGAGGCTGTACCAGCGCAGCGTGAAGAAGCCGATCGAGAAGACGTCGGGGTGGAGCCCCAGGTCCTCGAACCGGATATGTTGGCCCGTAGCGGGGCTAGGCAGGCCGCCGGCTACGGCGGCTAAGGTCGACAGGATCAATGGCTTTTCCCCACGCGTTCGCGCCTGCATAATGAGCGGTGACGATAAGACCAAGGCGATAAGACCGGGGTCATCGGAGCAATGGGAGAGCGATATGCGGACCGAGCTAGACGCGGCGATGGATTCGACGATGGCGGCGCTGACCGCGCCCGGGGGGATGCTCGGGCTCGGATCGATCGAGCGGTTCGGCGTGACGCTGCCGACGATCGCCGTCGCGCCGCCCGCGCTCAACGCCTATTTCGCGCATTATGCCGGCGAGCACCGCGACCAGGTGTTCCTTGTCGCAGGCGACGAGCGGCTGACCTTCGCCGAGGTCGAGGACGCCGCCGAGCGCGTCGCCTGCGCGCTGGTATCCGCGCACGGCATCCAGCGCGGCGACCGGATCGGCATCGCGATGCGCAATTCGCCGTCGTGGATCGTGCTGTACATGGGCATCATCATGGCCGGCGGGGTCGCGACGCTGCTGAACGGCTGGTGGCAGTCGGACGAGCTGGAGGCGGCGATCCGCGACGTCGACTGCAACATGGTGTTCGCCGATCCGCCGCGCGTGAAGCGGCTGACGCAGATCGCCGGGCTGGCGACGCCGGTGATCGGGATCGACGACACCCAGCCGCTGCGAATCGCGCTCGACGTGCTGCTGAAGGAGGACCCGGTCGGCGTCGCGCTGCCGCCGCTGGGGCCCGACGACCATGCGACGATCCTGTTCACGAGCGGGTCGACCGGCCAGTCGAAGGGCGCGCTGTGCGATCACCGCGCGATCATCCAGGCGATCTTCAACTATCTGGGGCAGGCGATGATGATGCTCGGCATCGCCACCGCGCAGGGCAATCCGCCGGTCGGCCAGCCGGTCACGCTGCTGACGATCCCGCTGTTCCACATCACCGGCGAGGTGCCGGTGTTCCTGCAGAGCTTCGCGATGGGGCGCAAGCTGGTGCTGATGCCCAAATGGGATGCGCGCGAGGCGATGCGGCTGATCGAGGCGGAGGGCGTGACCTATTTCGTCGGCGTGCCGCTGATGAGCTTCGAGATCCTCAACCACCCCGATCGCGGCGACTATGACCTGTCGACGGTGACCGACTTCGCCGCAGGGGGCGCGCCGCGGCCGGTCGAGCATGTCCGGCGGCTGGGCGAGGAGATGGGCGGCAGCGCGCCGCTGATCGGTTACGGGCTGACCGAGACCAATGCGGTGGGGACGGGCAACTGGCGGAGCAATTATATTGCCAAGCCCAATTCGGCGGGGCGGGCGAGCGCGCCGCTGGTCGATCTGGCGATCCTCGACGATGACGGCCGCAAGCTAGACGTCGGCGTGCGCGGCGAGGTGGGCATCCGCAGCGTGTGCAACTTCAAGGAATATTGGAACCGGCCCGAGGCGACCGCGGCGGCGTTCACCGCGGACGGCTATTTCCGGACGGGGGATATCGGGTTTCTCGACGAGGACGGCTATCTGTTCATCGTCGACCGCAAGAAGGACATCATCATCCGCGGCGGCGAGAATATCTCGTGCCAGGAGGTCGAGGCGGCGCTGTACCAGAACCCCGCGGTGGCGGAGGCGGCGGTGTTCGGGCTGGCGGACGAGCGGTTCGGCGAGGTGCCGGGCGCGGTCGTGGTGCTGCAGGAGGGCGAGACGCTGACGCCGGACGATCTGTGCGCGTTCCTCCACCAGCATATCGCGGCGTTCAAGGTGCCGCAGCGGGTCTGGATCGCCGACGCGCCGCTGCCGCGGCTGGGGACGGAGAAGATCGACAAGGTGACGATCCGGGAGCGGTATCGGGGGATGGTTTGAGGGGGGTGCGGCTGGGATAGCTCGCTTCTTCCCGTCATCCTGACGAACGTCAGGACCCAGGGCCCAGCGGCGGTGCGTTTTGGTACTCTGGATCCTGACTTTCGTCAGGATGACGGGAGTGGGTGGGCGTGCGCGTGCCTCACGTCTGCTCGTCATCCTGACGAAAGTCAGGATCCAGAGCCAAGCAGCGTTGCGTCCTGTTACTCTGGGTCCCGACTCCGCCAGCATCCCGCGCACCCGCGCCGCAACCGCGAGCCCGTCCTCCCCCCGTTTCGCGCATCGCCGCGAGCGAGGGCGCGCCGGTGCGCTTGGCGAGCCGCGCGCCGTCCGCCCCCAGCCATCAGCGGATGATGATGATAACGCGGCGTCGGCAACCCCAGCAGCGCCTGCAACAGCCGGTGCACGTCGGTCGCCGCGAACAGGTCGTCGCCGCGCACCACGTCGGTGACACCCTGCGCCGCATCGTCGAGCGTCACCGCGAGATGATAGCTGGCGGGCGCGTCCTTGCGCGCGAGCACCACGTCGCCCTGCGCCGCCGGATCGGCCCGCACCGTCCCCGCCCGCGCATCCACCCAGTCGAGCGGTCCCGTGACGCTGAGCGCCGCGGTCATGTCGAGCCGCCAGCAATGCGCCTCGCCCATCCGCGCCGCGACCTCGGCGGGCGCCAGCTTCCGGCACGTCCCCGGATAGACCGCGGCGTCTCCGGCATGCGGCGCCGACAGGCTCGCCGCGATCTCCGCGCGCGTGCAGAAACACGGATAGAGCAGCCCGCGCGCGTCAATCCATCGAGCGCCGCCTGATAGGATGCGAGCCGCGCCGACTGGTACGACAGATCGTCCCAGTCCAGCCCCAGCCAGCGCAGATCCTCCACGATTCCCGCGACATGCTCGGGCCGGCTGCGGCCCATGTCGATATCCTCGATCCGCAGCAGGAACCGCCCGCCCCGCGCCCGCGCAAAATCGTGCGCGCGGATCGCCGACAACGCATGGCCGAGGTGCAGCCGCCCGGTCGGACTGGGCGCGAACCGCGTCGTGACGAATTCCGCGCTGTTCACTGGACTTGACCCCATGTCCCGCGCCGTGCTGTCATGACCCTGTCATGCCGGTGCGCGAAAGCGCGTCCGGGACTTTTGTGGGAGGAGCCGTGTTTCACCCCGACCTGATACGCCACCCGGATGGATGTCCGGCGCTCGTGCTCAACGCCGATTATACGCCGCTCTCCTATTATCCGCTCAGCGTCTGGCCCTGGCAGACCGCCGTGAAGGCCGTCTTCCTCGATCGCGTCGATATCGTCGCCAATTACGAACGCGAGGTGCGCAGCGCCAGCTTCGCGCTCAAGCTCCCGTCGGTGATCGCGCTCAAGCAATTCGTCAAACCGTCGCAATTTCCCGCCTTCACCCGTTTCAACCTGTTCCTGCGCGACAAGTTCACCTGCCAATATTGCGGCAAGCTGCGCGATCTCACCTTCGACCATGTCATTCCCCCGCGCGCAAGGCGGGCGCACCACCTGGGAAAATGTCGTCACCGCCTGTGCGCCGTGCAACCTCAAAAAGGGCGGGCGCACCCCGCGCCAGGCGGCGATGCCGCTCCATCTCGAGCCGATCCGCCCGACCAACTGGCATCTGCACGAACATGGCCGCAGCTTCCCGCCGAATTATTTGCACGAAACCTGGCATGATTGGCTCTACTGGGACATTGAACTCGAAGCGTGACCGTCCGGCCGCGCAGCACTGTGCGGGAGACGGGTCGATGCGGGTGATGATGGGTGTGATCGCGGCGGGACTGATTGTCGCAGGGTGCGGCGACAAGGACGCGCAGCGCGCAGAGGCGGATGCCGGCGCGGTTGGCTTCGTCCCCCCCTCGGTCACCTCGCGGCTCGATTTCGGCGCCAGCATGGAACGCCGCTTCCGCACGCTCGATCGCAACGCCGATGATCGCATCACCAAGGACGAGCTGCCCTCCCCCAATGCGCGGATCAAGGCGTTCGACCGCAACAAGGACGGCGTGATCACCGAGGTCGAGTGGAGCGAAGGCACGCTGCGATGGTTCGACCGGATGGACCTGAACCACGACGGCACCGTCACCTCCGAAGAACGCGCCGAAGCCCGCAAGCGCGAGGGGCGGTGATCGCCTGTAACTTTATGTCCTGACCGCACGGCTTCAGACGCGGATTTCATCGCCGATTGCGGGTTCGGCGGTTGACCTGATCCCTGTCGCAGCGCAGCAAGGCGCATGGCCAGTCTTCCCGCAATCGCGAACAATTCCGACATCCGTTTCCTCGGCACGCTGCTCGGCGACGTCATCCGCAGCTATGGCGGACCGCGTCTGTTCGAGGCGACCGAGACGATCCGCAAGGCCTCGGTCGAGCGACACCGCGGCCTCGCCGAGGGCCGGACCGACGATCACGCCGCGGTCGATCTCAGCCTCGAAAAGCTCAGCCTCGACGAGACGCTCGATTTCGTCCGCGGCTTCATGCTGTTCTCGATGCTCGCCAATCTGGCCGAGGACCGGCAGGGGATCGCGGCGGAACACGGCGCCGACCTCGCCTCCGCGATCGCGCAGCTCGAAGCCGAGGGGATCGACCGGACGCAGGTCCGCGCGCTGCTCGACCATGCGCTGATCGTCCCCGTGCTCACCGCGCACCCGACCGAGGTGCGGCGCAAGAGCATGATCGACCACCGCAACCGCATCGCCGAGCTGCTCGCGCTGCGCGATGCGGGTCGCGACACCACCCCCGATGGCGACCGGGTCGACGACGCGATCCTGCGCCAGATCGCATTGCTGTGGCAGACGCGCGTGCTGCGCCGCGACCGGCTCTACGTCACCGACGAGGTCGATACCGCGCTCAGCTATCTGCGCGACGTCTTCCTCCCCGCTTTGCCCGCGCTCTACCAGCGCTGGGATCGCGCGCTCGGCGAACGCACGCCGAGCTTCCTCAAGCCCGGCAGCTGGATCGGTGGCGACCGCGACGGCAATCCCTATGTCACCGCCGATTCGCTCAAGACCGCGCTCGCCCGCGCCAGCGAGGCGGTGCTCGGCTATTATTGCCAGGCGGTCCACGCGCTCGGCGCCGAGCTCTCGATCTCGACCGAGCACGCCGTCGCCGACCCCGCGGTCGAGGCGCTCGCTGCGGCAAGCGGCGACGACGCCACCAGCCGCGCGACGAACCCTATCGCCGCGCCTTGTCGGGGATCTATGCGCGCCTCGCCGCGACGCAGCAGAAACTGACCGGCAAGGCCGCGCCGCGCCCCGGCCG
>NZ_JRVI01000266.1:0-1503 GCF_000783375.1 Sphingomonas sp. Ant20 | reverse complement strand
CATCGAGGCGCACGAGGCCGCAAGCCGAGCGCTGCGCGCCTGGCGCCGTGGACGGGCGGACCGGAGGATCTCGAACGGCTGCCGGGGGATGCACGAGGACGAGATCGGCGCCGCAGATGCCGAACTTGCCAGACTGGCAGAGGCGGCGCGGATCGCCGCCGACGAGGTCCGCCGCGTCGAGGAGGAGCTCGAACGCGTCGCGCTGGACCGGCAGGCGCTCGCCGGAGGGGGGCAGGCGGTATCGGCGTCCGATCTTGCCGCGGCTCGCGAGCGACGCGAAGCGCTATGGCGCGAAGTGCGGGACGCTCTGGTCGGCTCCGCTGCGCTGAGCGATCCCGCGGCGACCGCAGAGGACTACAGTGCGCGCGTCGACGATGCCGACCTCGTGGCGGACCGGCGCTTCGCGTTCGCCGCCGACTCCGGGCAACTCGGTCTGCTCGACAGGCAGGCAGGCGAGGTCGCGCTGAGGGGCGCCCAGGCGGCGAGACGGCGTGACGATGCGCAGGCTGCCTCGCGCGCCGTCACCGCGGCCTGGACCGCACACATGGAAGGTCTCGGGTTCCCCGCCATGGAGCCTGCACGGCTGCGAGGGTGGCTAGCGGATAGAACGCTGGCGATCGAGACGGCCGAGCAGGCGGCCCGGCTGTCCGCGCAGGCGGAGGCGGAAGGCGCGCGCAAGACTGCGTCTCGGACGGCGCTGCTGCAGGCGATGCCCGACTGGCAGCCGTCCGACGACTGTCTGGCGCCCGTTCTGGCGGAGGCGGAAAGGCGCCGTGCCGCGGGCGAGGCGCAGGCGCTAGCCTACCGCCAGGATCACGCCGAGATGCGTCAGCTGACCGATACGCTTGCCGATCTGACGAGGGCGAATCGTCGGCGGGGTGACGACAGGATACGGATCGAGGGCGAGTGGCGCGACGTTCAGACCGCCGCCGGCACCGGCTTTGCCATCGCAGACGGCGAGGGCGTCCTCGGACTGGTCGAGGAGCTTCGGGTCGAGATGGACGCGGTAGAGGCCCTCGAAGCCCGAATGCGCGGCATCGAGGTGGACCGCCACGGCTTCGAGATGGACGTGGTGGATCTATGGGCGCGAATAGGAGGCGAGGGCGAAGGATCGCTCGACCGACTTCGCGGGCGGCGTGCCTCCGCTGGCATCGCTTCCCAGGCGCGCGAGGACCTGACTGCCGAGCGGGATCGCCGGTTTGCCGAGATCGAGGCGGCGGCGGCCACCCGTAAGGCGGCTGAGGACGGTCTGCGTCCCGTGGTGGAGGATCTGGGGAATATTGCGATCGAGGAGCTGGACGCTGCGGTACAGACGTCGCGGCGCATCCGCGGCCAGCGCGACGCGCTGGCGGCTGTAATCGGCGAGATAACCGCGGCCGGCGACGGACTCTCACTCGACGCGCTCGAGGAACAGTGGACCGGGAGCGATCCCGATGCAGCGGCTGCGCGTTCGGCGGGGCTGGCGCCGCTCCTCGCCGACGCGAACGCGCGGGTGACGGCGGC
>NZ_JRVI01000265.1:0-2058 GCF_000783375.1 Sphingomonas sp. Ant20 | reverse complement strand
GTCCCCCCGGGGAGGAGGGTGGGGTGAGCGGGCCGCAAGCGTTACCGCCCGGTACTGCCCCTCACCCAACCCTCTCCCGAGGGGGAGAGGGCTTCAGTATTACAGCGTGCGGTCGCGCATCTCGACTTCGAACGTCTCGAGGACGTCGCTGGCCTTGATGTCGACGAAGTTCGACGTGAACGTCACGCCACACTCCAGCCCGGCGCGGACTTCGGCGACATCATCCTTGAAGCGACGCAGCGATGCGATTTCGCCCTGGTAGATGATGACGTCGTTGCGCGTGATACGTGCCTTGAGCGCCTTGCGGATATTGCCCTCGGTAACGAGCAGACCCGCCGCCTTGCCATGCTTGCCCGCCGAGAAGACCTCGCGGATATCGGCACGACCGACGACCGTCTCGAACGCTTCCGGCCCAAGCTCGCCGGCCATGCCCGCCCGGATCTCGTCGATCAGGTCGTAGATCACGTCATAATATTTGAACGCGACCTTCTGGCGCTCGGCGATCTCGCGTGCCTTGGCATTCGGACGAACGTTGAAGCCGATGATCGGTGCACCCGATGCCGCCGCCAACGTGACGTCGGATTCGGTGATGCCACCGACGCGCCCGAGCTCAGCACGCGCGCCTTGATCAGATCGGTGGAGATCTTGTTGATCGCCCCGACGATCGCCTCGACGGTACCCTGCGTATCGGCCTTCACGACCAGCGGATATTCGATCGCCTGCTTTTCCTTCAGCGCCGAGAACATGCTCTCGAGGCTGGCCGGAACCGATGCCGTCCGCTTGTCGGTCTTCACGCTGCGACGATATTCCGCGACTTCGCGGGCCCGTGCCTCGTTCTCGACGACCTGGAACGGATCGCCTGCTGACGGCACGCCCGACAGACCGAGGACCTCGACCGGCATCGCCGGACCCGCTTCCTTGATCTGCTTGCCCTTGTCGTCGACCAGCGCACGAACCTTGCCGCTCTCGCCGCCGACCACGAAGATGTCGCCCACCTTGAGCGTACCACGATTGACGAGGATCGTCGCAACCGGACCACGACCCTTGTCGAGCTTGGCCTCGATCACCGTACCCTCGGCCGCGCGATCCGGATTGGCGCGCAGTTCGAGCAGTTCGGCCTGGAGCTGGATCTTCTCGATCAGCGTGTCGAGACCGATCTTCTTGGTCGCGGAGACTTCGACGTCCTGGACGTCGCCGCCCATGTCCTCGACCACGATCTCCTCGCTCAGCAGGCGCTCGCGCACCTTCTGGGCATTGGCGCCTTCCTTGTCGATCTTGTTGATCGCGACGATCATCGGCACGCCAGCCGCCTTGGTGTGGGCGATCGCCTCCACCGTCTGCGGCATCAGGCCGTCGTCCGCCGCCACCACCAGGATGACGATGTCGGTGACGTCCGCGCCGCGCGCACGCATCTGCGTGAACGCTTCATGGCCCGGCGTGTCGAGGAAGGTGATCTTCGACTTGTCCTTCAGCGTGACCTGATACGCGCCGATATGCTGGGTGATGCCACCCGCTTCGCCGCGCACCACGTCGGTGCCGCGCAAGGCATCGAGCAGCGACGTCTTGCCGTGATCGACGTGACCCATGATCGTGACGACCGGGGCACGCGGACGCAGAGTCTCCTCGGCATCGTCGATCGTGTCGTTCGCCAGATCCTGGTCGACATCGCTGACGCGCGTCAGGTTGTGACCGAATTCGGTGACGAGCAGTTCGGCCGTATCCTGGTCGATCGTCTGCGTCATCGTGACGGGCATGCCCATCTTGAACAGCGCCTTGACGAGGTCTGCACCCTTCTCGGCCATACGGATGGCGAGTTCCTGCACGGTGATCGCCTCGGGGACGACCACGTCGCGGACCTGCTTGGCCTGCGGCTCGCGCGGACCACCGGTGCCACGACGCTCCTTCTCACGCGCACGCTTGAGTGCGGCGAGCGAGCGGGCGCGGGCGCCATCCCCATCGCCGAGGGCGCGGTTGACGGTCAGCTTGCCGAGTGCGACGATCGTCGCCCTTGCGGTCACGCTGCTGCGGCCGTGCCGGGGGTGCGTCGCGACGGACGCC
>NZ_JRVI01000264.1:0-5611 GCF_000783375.1 Sphingomonas sp. Ant20 | reverse complement strand
GGCACTGGCCGACGCGGCCCGCGCGCAGCCAGACTTCGCGCTCGTCCAGTTCTGGCAGGTCGGCGTCGGCTGGCCGCTCCAGAAGCAGGCCAATATCGGGCTGACGCAGCAGCAGGATCCGTGGACGCTGCCAAAGGCGCGCGGCAACGCCACCACGCCGCCGGTCGTAAACATGCCCTTGCCGCCGACGGGGTTGGCGCCGGCACGCGACGGCCGCTGGCTGGTGAACGGCTGGCAGCTCGCCGCCGCGCCGGACGTGCGCGATGATGGTCCGACGCTGTCACGTCCGGGCGTGCCCAGCGGCACATGGCGTGCCGCAACCGTACCGGGCACCGTGCTGACCACGCTGGTCGATCGCGGAGTCTATCCCGACCCCTATTACGGGTTGAATAACCTCAAGATTCCCGAAAGCCTCGCGCGGCAGGATTACTGGTACCGCACCAGCTTCACCGTCCCGCCCGAAGCCGCCGGAAAGCGGCTTACGCTCGTCTTCGGCGGCATCAACTATGCCGCGGACGTCTGGGCAAACGGCCGCAAGCTCGGCAGTACACGCGGCGCGTTCATCCGCGGCCAGTTCGATCTCATCCCCGTCGCCGGTGACAATGTCGTCGCGGTGCGCGTGTCGCCGCCGCCCCATCCCGGCATTCCGCACGAACAGTCGATCAGCGCCGGCGTCGGCGAGAATGGCGGGCAGCTCGCCATCGACGGTCCGACCTTCGTCGCCACCGAAGGGTGGGACTGGATTCCCGGCATCCGCGACCGCAATACCGGGTTGTGGCGTCCGGTCGAACTGCTGGCGCATGGCGACGTCCGCCTGCTCGACCCACAGGTCGTCACCGACCTGCCGCTGCCGCGTACCGACCGTGCCGATGTCTACATCACCGTCCCCGTTCGCAACGACGGCACCACGCCGCGCAGCGTCACCGTTCGCGCGGCGTTTGGCGACGTGCATGTCGAGAAGACGGTGACCGTATCGCCCGGCGAGACGAAGGTCGCCTTCTCACCCAAGGACTTCGCCCAGCTGCGCGTCGCAAATCCGAAACTCTGGTGGCCGAACGGCTATGGCGAACAGGCGCTGTACCAATTGTCGCTCGAGGCGCTGGCTGATGGCCGGCTGTCGGACACGCGTACCGACCGGTTCGGGATCCGTGAGGTGAGCTACGACCTGTCGCTGTTCGATACCGCGGGCGCGCTCCGGCGGGTCAATCTGCAGTTCACCGATGGCAGCCTGCGCGGCGAACGTCTTGTCGACGTCCGTCACGAAGCGATCAAGCAGTCGCCGAACGGCTGGACCGAATCGCTGACCGCAGCTGGCGAGCGCTCCCCTGCGGTGACACCCGTCGCGGAGACGATGCCCGAGCCGCATTTGACCATCCGCGTGAACGGCGTGCAGATCGCTGCGCGCGGCGGCAACTGGGGCATGGACGATGCGATGAAACGCGTCGGCCGGGACCGGCTGGCGCCCTATTTCCGTCTCCAGAAGGAGGCGCACATGAACGTCATCCGCAACTGGATGGGCAATAACACCGAAGCCGAGTTTTTCGACCTCGCCGACGAGACCGGCATGATGGTGCTCAACGATTTCTGGCAATCAACACAGAATTTCCAGGTCGAGCCGCAGGACCCGGAGCTCTTTCTGAAGAATGCGGACGACGTCGTGCGGCGCTATCGCAATCACCCGTCGATCATCCTGTGGTTCGGCCGCAACGAAGGCGTGCCCTATCCCGCGCTCAACGAAGGGCTCGACGAGCTCATCGCGCGCGAGGATGGCACGCGCTGGTTCACGGGCAGCTCGAACGTCGTCAATCTGCAGGGATCGGGGCCGTACAACTACCGGCCACCGGTGGGCTATTTCACCGACCTGGCCAGCGGCTTCTCCGTCGAAACGGGAACGCCGTCGCTCTCGACGCTTGAATCCGTCCGCGCCACCATGCCCGATAGCGAGACCTGGCCGCTCAGCGACACGCTGGCCTATCACGACTGGCACTTTGCCGGGAACGGCGACACCAAGACGTTCATGACGACGCTGGCGACAATGTTCGGGCCTGCGACGAGCTTCGCCGATTTCGAGCGGAAAGCGCAGATGATGAATCTCGAGACGCACAAGGCGATGTATGAAGGGTTTCTGGGCCATCTCTGGACCAAGAACTCCGGCCGGCTCCTGTGGATGACCCACCCGGCCTGGCCGTCGAACGCATGGCAGATCTACAGCTGGGACTATGATACCCATGCGGCATATTACGGGGCGAAAAAAGGCCGCGGAGCCGCTCCACGTTCAGCTGAACCTGCCGGGCAACGAACTGGTCGTGCTCAATACCACCCGCGAGCCACGCCCCGGCCTTCGCGTTCGCACGCGGGTGGTCGGGCTCGACAATTCCGAACTGTTCAGTCGCGAGGATCGTCTCGATGCAAAGGCGAATGCGGCAACCCCGCTTGCCGCCGTACCACTCGACCGCCTGTTCGCATCGCATCCGATGCTTCTGGTCAAGCTCTACATGACCGATCGGTCGGGCAAGACGGTTGCGGAGAATTTCTACTGGCGCGGCAAGGACGAGGCAGCCTATCAGATGCTCAACAGCCTGCAGAATGTTACCCTGAGCAGTTCGGTCGCCGCCCCGATATCGGTCGGTGACGACATGATGGTGGCCGTGACGCTCACCAATGACACCAAAGTGCCCGCGCTCAATGCGAAGCTGACGCTGGTCGATACGGCGGGAAAGCGCATCTTGCCGGCATTTTACAACGACAATTATGTCGCGCTCCTGCCCGGTGAGACCCGGCGCATTGAAATCCGCTATCCAAAGACGGTCGGCGCGGCACCGGCGGCGGTGACGTTACGAGGCTGGAACCTCCCGGAAATGACGCGTCCGATCGGACGATAGCGCGTTTGATCGTACGCAGGTCATTATGGGGCGCGACTGCGTCGCCGCCCCTGATGTTCAGAACTACGTCCGGATCAGGACGCTTTGAAGGGCGACGGGGCACACCTGAATATACGGCGCTCTACGTTAAAAGTGCTACCTAATGCGGACTGCCGACTTTCCACCAAGGAGCGACACTCGGCCCCCCGCCCCTTCTCCTCAACGAACGTCCGTTTATGCCGATCGCCTGCCGAAAGCAGACAGGCTGCTTTCAACCAGTTTTGCATGCACGAGGTCTGGTGTTGCCGAAAACCGCGGGGTGGCTCAAAAAACTACGTGGCGGTAAATCGTACGACCGCACGACATCGGCCACCGCGCTACTCCTCCTCATCGTTGCGCAACTGACCAGCACCGAGATCGGCAAGGACCGTATTGCTGAAAGCGACGCGGCGATCTTCGCGCGGACGATCGAGATCATCGTCGTGCCATGTGAAGACCGCCGATCAACCAGCTTCCGCATGCTCGATCCTGGAGGTTCGAGGCCGACACCGCGGATTGCCGCGACGGCGCGGAACCGACCCCTCGCACCGCCACGTCGGGCCAATCAATATCTAACTCGTGGATAATCCGGTCGAGCGTTTGCGCCTTTGACCAAGTGCGGACATTTTCGATCCGCGACAGGGCAACGCGGGTCATTCCTACACCGAAGGCAAGTGCTTTTACTGATCGCCCTAGAGTGCCTTTCACGTATGTACGATGATCCCTGAGTATCTCTCCGAGCTCCGGCCGCAGATGACTGATGCCTTGTGGCAGTCGCATCCGGGCGGGGGACTATCTGATTTCATGAAACCGGCATGTAACATCACGTGTATTTCGTACGTACCCGCGGACAGCCGTAACACAACGCTGGTATGGCCGCTGCACGGATAATGTTGGCACAGGGACCAGAAGCGCAACAAGCGCTCGCCGAGCTTGTGCGCTTGCTGGCAAGGGAAGCGACCATTGAACATGCATGCGGGACTCCCGTGCCGCCGAGGCGGTGAAACAAAGGCAGGCCGAGACATCGGCTATTACCACATGGAAAAGCTCACTAGCCTTGACCGCCTACCCTACAACGGCTTCATGGTTTCCTGTTTTCCAGCAAAGATAGAGAATGGTCCCGCTGGCTGGCCACGAGCGGTCGCTATACTTAACGATTGACATATCCACCTCAGGATTGTGACACGCAAAGTTTAAAGCCTGCGACGGCGGCAGTTCAGCTTGATGTGGTGAAGCTGGTGCGAGAGTGTCGCGCCGCGGTGTCGCAGGCTGGCCAAGATCTGGACTTGCCCGATAACCTGCTTTGCAAGTGAGGGCATGATATAACGTTCGAGTCCTTGGCGTCACCTGAGGGGCTGACCGATGTCCTGGTTCTGAAAAGCGCTCGGTGTTCTGCGCAGCAAGCTCGGGCACTCGACCCTGGGCTATCACAGTTCTACAGATTTTGAACGGCAGGCACAGGTAGCTTAACCTCGCGTCTATTGGCCCAGCAGCGGCTTATGGCGTTGGGGTCACAGATGACAAAGTTCATGCCACACCCACGCCAATGAGGGGCAAAACTGGTCAGAGATATGAATACGCTGCACAACCGACAACGCCGCCCGTGAAGGCGGCGATTGTAGTTCTATATCGGTGGTTGCGGGGACAGGATTTGAACCTGTGACCTTCAGGTTATGAGCCTGACGAGCTACCGGGCTGCTCCACCCCGCGACGGTCCGGTTAGGGACGTAAGGGTAGATGAGATTGTGAATGGGTTTAGATATCGTGTGATGCATGTCGCACGGGCTTCAATGCCTGGCGACGCCTACTCTTCCATCGCTTGAGCGATAGTACCATTGGCGCAGGCGGGTTTCACGGCCGAGTTCGGAATGGGATCGGGTGGGACACCGACGCTATAGCCACCAGGCAATGGAGCCGGTGCGACATGCGTCACTGTGATATCTGGGGTCCCCTCGAGCCTCGCCTTGCGGCGGGTGTTGAGGGTTTTAAAATCGATACCGTGCAAGGTTTGTAGTGTGTTCGACCAATCCTCGACGGCGAGGGGATTGGCAATCTGGCGTCGTCTTAATCATCCGCACTATCGTCTGACGTGCTGGGCGAACCCAGTGTTGTCATTGATGGTGTGAGACTCTCAAGCGCGAATAGAGCAATTAGTATCGGTTAGCTCCATGCGTTACCGCACTTCTACATCCGATCTATCACGTCGTGGTCTCCGACGGCTCTATGAAATCTTATCTCGAGGGAGGCTTCCCGCTTAGATGCTTTCAGCGGTTATCCCGTCCATACATAGCTACCCAGCTGCGCTCTTGGCAGAACGACTGGTACACCAGAGGTATGTTCAACCCGGTCCTCTCGTACTAGGGTCAACTCCTCTCAAATTTTCGACGCCCACGGCAGATAGGGACCAAACTGTCTCGCGACGTTCTGAACCCAGCTCACGTACCACTTTTAATTGGCGAACAGCCAAACCCTTGGGACCTGCTCCAGCCCCAGGATGTGATGAGCCGACATCGAGGTGCCAAACAACCCCCGTCGATATGAGCTCTTGGGGGTTATCAGCCTGTTATCCCCCGGCGTACCTTTTTATCCGTTGAGCGATGGCCCTTCCACGAGGGACCACCGGATCACTATGACCGACTTTTCGTCTCTGCTCGACTTGTCAGTCTCGCAGTCAGGCGGGCTTATGCCATTGCACTCTAACAGACGGTTTC
>NZ_JRVI01000263.1:0-1418 GCF_000783375.1 Sphingomonas sp. Ant20 | reverse complement strand
CGCGCGCAGGCGGCGCTGGGCGGCTACCGCGCGGAGGAACGCTATGTCGCGACGATGGCCAATGCGCCCGCGCGCGACGCGATCGACCGCGCGCAATATGCCGATCTCAAGCACTGGCTGCCCGGCGACATCCTGACCAAGGTCGACCGCACCAGCATGGCGGTCGGGCTTGAGGCGCGCGAACCGCTGCTCGACCACCGGCTGGTCGAGTTCTGCGCGACATTGCCCGTCGGCATGCGGCTGCGTCACGGCGAGGGCAAATGGCTGATGAAGAAGGCGATGGAGCCTTATCTGCCGAAGGAGATCCTCTATCGCCCGAAAATGGGCTTCGTGACGCCGATCAGCGCGTGGTTCCGCGGCGCGCTGGCGGGCGAGGCGAGCGCGCTCGGATCATCGCGGATGCTCGCCGAGACGGGCTGGTTCGACATGGCCGCGATCACCGCGCTCGCCGAGGCGCATCGCGGCGGACGTGCCGAGCATGGCCGCACGCTGTGGCAGCTGATGATGATCGAACGGTCGCTGAAGCGGGTGTTCGGCTAGGCCCGGCGCCAGCGTTCGCGGCCTGCCCTTCGACTTCGCTCAGGGCGAACGGAGGGGGCACACACACCCGCCGTCAGAGCGGCGCTTCGGGCCCGATCGCCTCGCGCATCCAGCGGTCGAACAACTGCGGCCAGAGCGAACCCGGCGAACTCGCGGGCAGGCGCGTGCCGAAGCCGTGGCGCCCACGCCGCAGGATATGCGCCTCGACCGGAATGTCGACGCGGCGCGCGGCGGCGAGCATGTCGAGGCTGTTGGCGACCGGCACCGTGTCGTCATCCTCGGCATGGACCAGGAACAGCGGCGCGTCGCCGCTGCGCAGATTGCGGTCGATCGCATAGCGCGCCTGCATCGCCGGATCGGGATTGGGGCCGAGCAGCTGCGCCCGCGAGCCGCCATGGCTGCGCCCCGGATCCATGTTCGACACCGCGTACATCAGCCCGGCAAAGGCGGGCCGCGCCGACAGCGGTCCGCGGCATCGACCGGGCGATAGACCTCGAGCCCATGATGGATCTCGAGCGACCCGGCGAGATGCCCGCCCGCCGAGAAGCCGAGCACGCCCAGCGTCTCGGGGTTGATCGCATAGCGCCGCGCATTGGCGCGGATCAGCCGCATCGCGCGCTGCACGTCGGACAGCGGCACGTTGGCGCGGTCCGCCCAGCCTTCGCCCGGCAGCCGGTAGCTGAGCACGAACACCGTGATACCGAAGCCGTTCAGCACCCGTGCGACGTCGATCCCCTCGTTGCGCAGCGAGGTGATCGAGTAGCCGCCGCCGGGGCAGACCAGCACCGCACGGCCATCGGGGCGGGCGGCGCGGAACACGCCGACCTCGGGCTGGACGACGCCGCGCATCTGCACGTCGCGGTAGCCGCCCGGATCAG
>NZ_JRVI01000262.1:0-3721 GCF_000783375.1 Sphingomonas sp. Ant20 | reverse complement strand
CGCGCCCGCCGCGGGCGTGCAGCGTCGGCAGCGCGTCGATCGCGGCCTGCGCGCTGCCGAACCGCGCGATCAGCTGGCGATAGGTGACCGGTCCGATCCCGGTCGTACGGATGAGCCGAAGTCTGGCGACCGCGGTGTCAGCCACCGCGCGGCCGGCTGGTGCCACCGATCCGCGGCTCGGTCCCGGCGAGCAGCCGCTGGACGTTCTCACGGTGCTTCCACCCGACGATCAGCGCGAGCGCGAGGAGCAGCAGGACGAGATCCGTGCGCCCGAACAGCGCGGCGGCGAGCGGTGCGCTGAACGCCGCGGCGATGCCCGCGACCGACGAGATCCGCAGCGTGCCGAGCAGGCCTAGCCACACCGCCGCATAGACCAGCCCGAGCGGCCAGTGGAGCGCGACGACGATTCCCATCAGCGTCGCGACGCCCTTGCCGCCGCGGAACCACAGCCAGACCGGGTAGCAATGGCCGATAAAGGCGCCGGCCGCCGCGAGCAGCGCGTTGCCGGGAAACAGATGCGCGACCAGCAGCACCGCGACCAGACCCTTGGCCATGTCGAGCAGCAGCGTCGCCGCGGCAAGGCCCTTGCGCCCGGTCCGCAGCACGTTGGTCGCACCGATATTGCCCGATCCGATCGTCCGCAGATCGCCCGCGCCGCCCAGCCGCGTCAGGATGACGCCGAACGGGATCGACCCCAGCAGGTAGCCGAGCGTCAGCGAGAGCGTCGGCGCGACCCAGAATATGTCCGTCTGCAAGAAAGCTCCCCCATTCCGCCCCGCTATAAACGACCCGCGGCGGACGGCAAATGCCCCCGACATCCATCCCGTCATCCTGACGAAAGTCAGGATCCAGAGCCACGCAGGACGACGCTCGCAACTCTGGATCCTGACTTTCGTCAGGATGACGGAAGAAGGGGGGCGGATACCGTAGCGCGGGCGGCGGAAGCGCCGTGCGGGCGACGGGCGACACCCCTGCCAACCTTCGGCCCTCCCGCCAGGCTGTCACCCGCCATCGATACCGCCTAAGGCGCGGTGATGAACGTTCGCCCCATCCTGTTCTTCGATTCCGGCGTCGGCGGCTTGTCGATCGTCGGCCCTGCGCGCGCTGCCCTGCCGGACGCGCCGTTCGTCTATGCCGCCGACTCGGCCGGCTTTCCCTATGGCACCAAGAGCGAGGCGGAGATCGCCGCGCGCGTGCCGGTGCTGCTCGGGCGGCTGGCGGAGCGGTATCGGCCGCGGCTGATCGTGATCGCGTGCAACACCGCGTCGACGATCGCGCTGCCGGTGGTGCGCGCCGCGCTCGACCTGCCGGTGGTCGGCACGGTCCCCGCGATCAAGCCCGCCGCCGCGCTGTCGGTGACGCGGACGATCGGCGTGCTGGGCACCGAAGCGACGGTGCGCCAGGTCTATGTCGACGATCTCGCGGCGCGGTTCGCGGCCGACTGCACCGTCCTGCGCTACGGCTCGGCGGCGCTGGTCGAGATGGCGGAGGCCAAGCTCCACGGCCGCGCGGTCGCGCCCGATCGCTATGCCGCCGTCCTCGACGGCCTGTTTGCGCAACCCGGCGGCGAGGCGATCGACGTGATCGTCAACGCCTGCACGCATTTTCCACTGGTCGCCCCCGAACTGGCCGTCGCGGCCGGGACGCGGGACATCCGCTTCGTCGATGGCGGCCCCGGCATCGCCCGCCGGATCGTCCACCTGATGCAGGGTCAGTCCTGGGCCGGCGCCGGCGAAGGGGTCGCGGTCTTCACGCGACTCGGCCCCGACGAGCAGGCGCTCGCCCCCGCGATGGCCCGGCACGGGTTCACCCGGATGGAGCAGCTCTGACGCGCGGCTTGGGACAATATGCCCGCTTGCGTCATGCGCGCAGCATGGCAATGTTCTACAAGGACGAGGAAAGCGATCACCGTAACAACGGTATTACGCTGGATTAGACGGAAAGCGAGGCGTAGTGCCCCAGGTCATGATTACGGATGTCTCCACGACGGCCGACGCATTGCGGGCCCACGAGTCGATTATTCGCGCGTCTTCACGCAGGCGATCGACCGCCTCCATGCCGAGGGCCGCTACCGCGTCTTCATCGATATCCTGCGCAACAAGGGCGCGTTTCCGAACGCACGCTGCTTTGCCGGGCATAACGGACCCAAGCCGATCACCGTCTGGTGCTCGAACGATTACCTCGCCATGGGCCAGCACCCCAAGGTGATCGCCGCGATGGAAGAGGCGCTGCACAATGTCGGTGCCGGCTCCGGCGGCACGCGCAACATCGGCGGCAACACGCATTACCATGTCGACCTGGAAGGCGAACTCGCGACCTGCACGGCAAGGAAGCGGCTCTGCTGTTCACCAGCGGCTATGTCTCGAACGAGGCGACGCTGGCGACGCTCGCCAAGGTCCTGCCGGGCTGCATCATCTTTTCGGACGAACTGAACCACGCGTCGATGATCGCGGGCATCCGCAATTCGGGCTGCGAGAAGCGCGTGTTCCGGCACAACGACCTCGCGCATCTCGAGGAACTGCTCGCTGCCGAAGACCCGAGCGCGCCGAAGCTGATCGCGTTCGAGAGCGTCTATTCGATGGAAGGCGACATCGCGCCGATCTCGGCGATCTGCGATCTCGCCGATCGCTACAACGCGCTGACCTATTGCGACGAAGTCCATGCGGTCGGGATGTACGGCGCGCGCGGCGGCGGCATTTCGGAGCGTGACCAGGTCGCGCACCGGATCACGATCCTCGAGGGCACGCTCGGCAAGGCGTTCGGCGTGATGGGCGGCTATATCGCCGCCGATCGCACGATCGTCGATGTGATCCGCAGCTATGCACCGGGGTTCATCTTCACGACCTCGCTGTCGCCGGTGCTCGTCGCGGGCGTGCTCGCCAGCGTCCGGCATCTCAAGGCGTCGAGCGTCGAGCGCGACGGGCAGCAGGCGTCGGCGGCGATGCTGAAGGCGATGCTGAAGGATGCCGGGCTGCCGGTGATGATCGGCGACACGCATATCGTGCCCTTGATGGTCGGCGATCCGGTCAAGGCGAAGAAGATCAGCGACGTGCTGCTCGCCGAATACGGCGTGTACGTCCAGCCGATCAACTATCCGACCGTGCCGCGCGGTACCGAGCGGCTGCGCTTCACGCCCGGCCCCGCGCATACCGAGGCGATGATGCGCGAACTGACCGACGCGCTGGTCGAGATCTGGAGCCGTCTGGACCTGCGCAAGGCGGCCTGAGCCGGACCGGCCTATAGTGCCGCCGCCGTGAGGGTCAGGACACCGAGCCCCAGCGACAGCGGCACGCGCAGCGCCATCCACCCCGGTGGCGCGATGCCGGCGCGGACCAGCGCCCGATCGACGAGCAGCGCGCCGCTCAGGCTGATTCCGAGCACCACCAGCGACGGCCCCGGCCAGCGCAGCCCGACCATCCACGGCCAGGCGGTCACCAGTGCGATCAGCGACGGTGCCACGCTCGCGAACCACAGCCAGCGCGGCGCCCCCTCGGTGCGCGCGGCCAGCCCCCACCACAGCCCGCCGAGAAAGCTGAGGATCAGCGCGGCATAGGCATAGGCGACCGCCAGCGCGGAAAATCGGCTCGCAGGGTCGTTGCCGAGCAGCAGCGCGACCGCGCCGATCTGCGGCAACAGCCCCGACAGCCCGAGCAGCCGCGCGATCGGCGGAATGCCACCGGAGGGCGCAGGCGCATCAGCGCGCGCGCACCCCCGGGCAGCC
>NZ_JRVI01000261.1:0-2639 GCF_000783375.1 Sphingomonas sp. Ant20 | reverse complement strand
CCCACCGCCGCGGCATCGCGCGCGGCGTCGAGCGCGCGCCGCATCGGGTCGGGGATCGGAAACATGCCCCGCCCTGCCCTGCCTTCCCCATCAGGTAAAGCTGCAGGACAAGGCGGGCGCGGATCAGTTGGCGGGCACCTGGCCATTGTCTGCCGCGGTCCCCGGCTTGTCGACCGAGATCGTCGGCACCGCGACCGTCTTGGTCTCGGTCCCCAGCCGCACCTTGGCGACGTCCGCCTCGAATTTCGGCGTCTGGATCGCGCCGGCGCGCGTCTGGTCGATGTTGATGATCCCGAAATACATCAGAGCGACGACGGCGAGCAGCGCGATCGCGACCAGAGACAAGAGCGTACGCATGGGATTCCCCTTATATAAGGCCACGACCCAATGCGGGCGTCGACCGGTTCGATGGCGTAACAACGTCGATCAACCCCGCGCGGTTGCACGCCCCGCTGTGCCGCCCCGTTCGCCGCATCCGCGTGGGCACCGATCGGCAAAAACGGGTGAATCGGTTGACGCGGCCGCGCTTGCCGGGTATCCGCGCGCCTTTCCGGGGTTCCTCCCGACACTTGATAGGTAGACAGATGTCGCGCATTTGCGAACTGACCGGCAAAGGCCGGATGGTCGGGAACAACGTGTCCCACGCCAACAACAAGACCAAGCGTACGTTCCTGCCCAACCTGCAGAACGTCACGCTGATCTCCGACTCGCTCGAGCAGAGCGTTCGTCTCCGCGTCTCGACGCACGGCCTGCGTTCGGTCGAGCATAATGGCGGCCTCGACAACTGGCTCGTCAAGACTTCGGACGACAAGCTCTCGCTCAAGGCCCGCCGCCTGAAGCGCGACGTCGTCAAGAAGATCGCCGCCGCCGCCTAACCCGCGCGACTGCGACACGGCCTCGGCCCGCGCTCCCACCGGAGCGCGGGCGTCGGCGTTCGTGCGCCCGTCGAACCGAAACGCGCCGCCGAACCCGTTCCACCCCCCTCTCCGTTTGTGTCGAGCGCAGTCGAAACACCGCCCGCCCGGTGCACCGTCCCCTCCCGTTCGTGTCGAGCGAAGTCGAGACACCACTGCCAGCCCCCGCTCGCCCCCCCGCTACCCCTCCAGCCGAAACTTCAGCAACAGGGTCCGCTCCAGCACGGTCTCGTTGTCGTCCGACACGATCCACACCACCGTGTCGTCCCCCTCGCGCACCACCGCGATCCCCTCGAAATTGTCATGCACCAGCGGCGCCGCCAGCCGCGCGATCTCGCGTCCGCGCACCACCGCCCCCGCCCGGATCCGCCCCCGATTCGATCACCGTCACGGCGTGGAAAACGCGAACGGCGCGGCAAAGGCGCGGTTGAGCACGATCAGCCGCCCATCAGGCAACTCGGCGACATCGACCGGACTGAACCCGACCGGCGGCACATAGGTAAAGCCCACCCCGCGCGCGTTAAGCGGATCACCCGCAAACAGCAGCCCCCGCCGCCCGGTCCCGCGCCCGACCCCGCCCGCGCTCGTCCGCACCCGCGGCCGCGCGGTCTCCGACAGCACGACGAATCGCCCATCGCGCAACCGCACCATGCTCTCGGGCCCGCCATTGTCGGGCCATTCGCGCATCGCCCGCGGCCGGACCATCCCGTCGAATCGCGCCAGCAGCGTACCGTCGGCCCCTGCGGCATAGCGCCCGACCGCGTTCCAATATTCGAACCCGACCCACGCGGTCCCCGTCGCGGCATCGATCGTCAGCGATTCGCTGTCCCGGTCGCGCTTCGACCAGCCCTGCCCGGGACCACCCGGCAGCGCGGCAAAGCCGATCCCCGCGGGCCGCCAGTCGTCACCGATATGAAAGCGGACGATATTCCCGCCATCGCTGAGCAGCGTCACCTGGGTTCGCGAAGCCCTGCGACGGACCGCGATCGAGGAATACCCGCCGAACGCCGAATCGCGACTGCGCAGCACCACCCCGCCCAGATAGGTCAGCCCGCCGAGCCGCCGCCGCGACGGATCCGCCGGATCGATCCGCACCCGCGTCGCGGTCATGTCCGCCGCCGCGCCCAGCAGCGGCAGCCGCGACGTGCCGCTCCATCCGGGCACCAGCAGGTGCACGCTCGCCAGCACGAACAACAGGGTCGGGAAACGCCGCACGCCCGCCCCATAGCCGCTGCCGCGCCCGGGGGCACCCGCTTCCAGTCAGGCGTGCGTGATAGGGCGCGGGACCGGAGTCTCGCCTGAACCGTTGATAACGAACGCATTCAGGCTCGGCTCAATCCGACTCGACCATAAGGCTGTCATCAGGATCGAAGGGCCCGCCACCGGCGCACTCCCCCAGGTCCCAAATGGGAGACGTTTGATGTTCAAGACCTTCACCCTCGCCGTCAGCGCGCTCGCAATGGGCACCGCGACCCTGGTCCCCGTCGCCGCCGAGGCGCAGCGTTACGGTTACGAGCGCGGCTATGACCGCGGTTACGACGGGCGCGGCTATGATCGTGGCCGGGGCTATGACCGTGAATATCGCGGCAACGACCGCCGCTACAACTACCGCAACGACCGCAACAACCGTCGCGGCTGCGACAACACCGGCGGCACGATCGTCGGCGCGCTCGCCGGCGGCCTGCTCGGCCACACGGTTGCCGGTCGCGGCAACGGCACGATCGG
>NZ_JRVI01000260.1:0-3320 GCF_000783375.1 Sphingomonas sp. Ant20 | reverse complement strand
GATCACCACCGCGGCGCGGGCGCTGGCGGCGGGCGGCCTAGGCGATGCGTCCGCGTCGTCACGCTGTCCACCAACCACAGCGTCGACGGCGTCGTCACGGGCGCGGGCAGCGTCCGCGTCGCCGCGCAATGAGGAGACATGCGATGACCAGACCCGCGACAATGTTCCTGATCCTCGCCGGCGCGACCGCCCTGTCGGGCTGCGGCACGATCGGCCAGCTCAAGACGATCGGCAAGGCGCCGAAACTCAGCGAGATGACCGCGGTCGACACCCCGCTGACCGAGGATTCGCTCGGCCAGCCGAGCCGTCGCCCGGCTGCGCCGCCACTGGCCCTGGCGCCCCCCGACGCATCGCTGTTCCGCGCGGGCGCGGGTGCGTTTCTCGGCGACCAGCGCGCCGCGCGCAAGGGGGACATCCTGACCGTGCGGATCAACGTCAGGACCGCGCCGAGGTCGGCAACACGACCGCACGCACGCGCGGCGGCTCCGAGAATGCGGGGCTGACCGCAGCACTCGGGCTCGGCGCGCGACGCCCGATCCGCTGATCGCCGGCAATTCGAAGTCGCAGTTCAACGGATCGGGCAATATCAGCCGGTCGGAAACAATCAGCATGACGATGTCGGCGATCGTCACCGACGTGCTGCCCAACGGCAATCTGATGATCCGCGGCCGCCAGGAGATCCGCGTCAATTACGAGCTGCGCGAGCTGATCGTGACCGGCATGGTGCGCCCGCAGGATATCAGCCGCGACAACAGCATCCGCCACACGCAGATCGCCGAGGCACGGATCAGCTATGGCGGCCGCGGCCAGCTGACGCAGGCGCAGCAGGCACGCTGGGGCCAGCAGATCTACGACGCCCTCTTTCCGTTCTGAGGCGCGTGCCCACGCTGCAAATAATCCGCGCAGCGCGACCAACTATCCGGATTTCTTCCCAGAATAAGGAGCGGGTCGGATCTGACCGCTCCGTCGGCGAGCGCCGTACGGCTCAAGGACGCAGAAGCGACCGACTATTCCAGAAGGAAGAATATCATGGGAATGTCCGTTAACACCAATGTTGGCGCGATGGCGGCCCTCCAGGCCCTCAACGAGACCAGCAAGGGTCTGTCCGTCGTCCAGAGCCGCATCAACAGCGGCCTGAACGTCGCATCGACCAAGGACGATTCGGCAGCCTTCACGATTGCCCAGGGCCTTCGCGGCGATCTGGGTGGCCTCAAGGCGGTCAACTCCTCGCTCAGCCGGGCGAAGAGCGTGGCCGACGTTGCGGTCGCAGGCGCAGAGCAGATCTCGGACGTCGTCAACCAGATGAAGACGCTCGCCAAGCAGGCGTCGGACGATGGCATCAGCGACGAGAGCCGCGCTGCGTACAACAAGGACTTCACCGCCCTTCGCGACCAGATCAGCACGATCGTCGATTCGTCCGAGTTCAACGGTACGAACCTGCTCAAGACCGGCGGCGGCACCGTGAGTGCGTTGCAGTCGCTGACCAACAAGGCAACCGGCACCGACACCTACGATCCCGATACGCTCTCCATCGCCAACCAGGAAATCGACCTGCCGGCGACGGAAACCGCGTCCGCGGGCGTGGGTACCGGCGTGCTCGGCCAGGATTCGGAAATCGACACGGCTGCCAAGGCCAAGGCGATGGTCGATACCCTGGACACGCTGGGCAGCTCGCTCAACACCAAGCTGAGCGATCTCGGCTCGGGGTCGCGCAAGATCGACGCACAGATGACGTTCACCAGCAAGCTGTCGGACGCGATCGAAAGCGGCGTCGGCAAGCTGGTCGACGCGGATCTGGCCAAGGAATCGGCGAAGCTGCAGGCACTGCAGGTCAAGCAGCAGCTTGGCGTTCAGGCGCTGTCGATCGCCAACCAGGCCCCGCAGACGATCACCTCGCTGTTCCGGTAAGCCGGTACGAGACACGATCCCGCCAAGTCCCCCAAGCACATCGGCGGGGGCTCGTGGAAACCGGGGTGGCCGATCGGCCATCCCGGTTTTTTCATGCCTGTTTTCAGGCGCCGGCGCGCCTCGATACGGGTAATCCCTTAATAGCCGTGCGGCCCGGTTCGACTAGGGTCGAGCGAACCGGCGGGCGAACCGGCGGGCGGGCCAGCCGCGAACGGCCGGAGAGGATGAGGTCATGGACTACCGCGTTTCGCTGTCGCTCTCGGTCACCGACCCGCATGCGCTGTGGTCCGCCGCGGCGGCCTGTGCGCTGACCGCGCCGGGCATGACGCTCGACGACGTCATCGAGACGATCGGCAGCGAGCATGATCCCGACATCGCCGACTGCATCGCGCTGCTGCTGCTGTCGCCGCGGATCACCGGGGCGCGAATCGAAGACTTCGCCTGCCGTCGCGCCGGCAGGCCCGAGCGCGTGGCCGACATCACCCCGCTGCCGACCCGCCCCCGCGCGACGCGGCACGGGCTGAACGCCAACGCCTGAGATACGCCGGGCCGGGGTTCGGTCTAGCGCGCTAGCTCGAGCGCGATCAGGCGCGGCGCGCCGCCACCTCGACCAGCAACACCGCCGCGATCGTCGGATCGACCCGGCGCAGGGCCGTGGAGACGTCCTGCGCCAGTCGCCGTGCATCGACCGGCGTCGACGCGGAGGCATGCAGGCGCGCGAATTCGATCGACGCGACCAGCGCCGCCTCGCGCAGTTCGGGCCGACGCGTCTCGATCGCCCCCGCGCCTGCGACATCCGCGGCCTGAAGCACCAGCTTGACCTTCAGCCGTCCGTCCGCGCGATCGCCCTCGACGATCGGCACGTCGAGCGGATCGAGCATCACGAACAGCGGCGACGGCCGTACGGGTTCACCTTCCGCCCCGCCTCCTTCCGCCCCGCCCCCTTCGGACGCCGCCGCGCCCGGCGCCATGACCGGCGCGGTCAGCAGCGCCGCGATCAGCAGCGCGATCTGCTTGGGTGAAGGGCGGGTGCGCATCGCTCGGGCTCCGGTTTGTGGTTTCGTCGGGACGTCGCCCCGAATGCCGGCCCACGCCGACGATCCGCAGGTCTTTGCCTCTATAATAGGAGGATAGCGGAGGGATGGAGCGCAAGTGAGCCACGATCAGAAACCCGCGCGCGTCAGGATCGTCGCGAACGGCGCCGCGACGGACGCCCGTCGGCGCGGCGATGCAACGGCGATCGCGCCGATGCCGACCACCGGACCAGTCGATGGTCATCATGCCGCTGCAGGCAACAGGGTCGCGACGATCGTCCTCGCGCTGCTGTTCCTTGGCGCCGCCGCCGCTGCCGCGGTCGCGGTGACCTTGGCCTTCGCATGATCCGCCTCGCCATCGCGCTGGCGATCGGCGCA
>NZ_JRVI01000026.1:0-35293 GCF_000783375.1 Sphingomonas sp. Ant20 | reverse complement strand
GCGCCAGCGCCAGGCCGGCAAGCGCCGCCGCCCGGTACCGTCCCGGTAACAGCCCTCTCACGCGCAAGATCCTCTCACGATGGCGATCCTGCGCGGCGAAAGCCGTCCCGGGTATTGGCATGGAGCAGGGTCAGGCTCAGCCGCGCGGCTTGCGCTGGCGCTGCTGCATCTGCTGCTGCATCTTCTGCTCCATGCCGTCGACGCGACCGTTGATCTGGTCGATCCGCTGGCCGTTCTGCTGCGCCTGGCCGGCTGCGGCCTGGGCCTGGGTCAGCGCCTCGCCCGACGTGCCCTCGACGGTCCGCAGGCGGCCGTCCATGCCGTCGATGCGCGTGTTGACGGTCGCGATCTGCTCGCGGACAAAGCCCTTGGTGGCGCAACCGCCCAGCCCGATCGACCCGATCAGCAGGAGGGCAACCGTCGGATATTTCTGGAGACTCGTACGCATTTTCTTAACCTTTCCAAAAACTGGAACCTGCACACAGCGATCACAATCGCGCGCTGACAATCGATTTTGGCCAGAATGTGCGTCTTCTGCGGTGGAGCAGGGGGCGGGGTGAATGCCGCCGGTTCGCCGCGCCGCGCGGTTCATCTGCCCGCAACCTTTCGCCGGCCTTGGGCATTATCGCCGCATCCCATTTCATAGAGTTCGCCGGCCATGAAACAGATCCTCCCCGTCATCTTCGCGCTCGTCCCCCTCGCCGCGATGGTCGGCGCCTGCGTCACCTGCCCCTGAGCCGCTGGCGTTCCTGCCGCGGACATGAAAAAGGCCCGCCCGGATCGCTCCGGACGGGCCTTTTTCGTGTCGGCCAGGAAAGGCGAGGGGGTTAGCCCTGTGCCTCTTCCTCCTGGTCGCGCGGGGCTTCGGCGGTCGCGCCGGGCTCTGCGTTCGGATCGTAATCCTCGACGAAGCCAGCCTCGTCACGCTCGAACATCGACGACATGACGTCGACGCCCTGAGCCTGCATCTCGGCTTCTTCCGGCGACCGGGCGACGTTGACCTTGACGGACACCGACACCTCGGGGTGGAGTGCAACCTTGACGGTGTACACGCCGATCGCCTTGATCGGCTTGTCGAGCACGATCGCCGACTTGCCGACCTTGTGACCATCGGCCACCAGCGCATCGACCAGATCGCGAACCGCGACCGAGCCGTAGAGCTGACCGGTGTTCGACGCCTGACGGATCAGGGTCACGCTCGCGTCGGTGAAGGTCTTCGCTTCGGTCTCGGCATCGGCACGGCGCGATGCGTTGTCCGACTCGATCCGCGCACGGTTCGCTTCGAAAACCTTGCGGTTGGCTTCGTTCGAACGAAGCGCCTTCTTGTTCGGGAGAAGGAAGTTACGGGCATAGCCGTCCTTGACCTTCACCACGTCGCCGATGGCGCCGAGCTTTTCGACGCGCTCAAGCAGAATGACGTCCATGGGGGCGCTCCTTACTTAACGATGTAGGGCAGCAGGCCCAGATGACGCGCACGCTTGATGGCCTGGGCCAGTTCGCGCTGCTTCTTTGCGGCCACCGAAGTGATACGCGACGGGACGATCTTGCCACGCTCGGACACGAAGCCCTGCAGCAACCGGACGTCCTTATAGTCAATCCGGGGAGCGTCTTTGGCAGAGAACGGGCAGCTCTTGCGGCGGCGGAAGAATGGACGTGCCATGATTATTCAGCTCCCTCTTCGCGGTCACGACGGGGACCACGGTCCGGACGATCGCCGCGGTCAGGACGGCCTTCACGGCCACCTTCGCGGTCGCCACGACGCTCACGGTCGCGGTCCGACTTGCGCATCATCACGGTCGGGCCCTCTTCGAGCGTGTCGACCTTGACCGTCATGTAACGGATGATGTCTTCGTTGATCTGCGTCTGGCGCTCCAGCTCTGCGATCACGTTGCCCGGGGCATCGATCTCGAGCATCACATAGTGCGCCTTGCGGTTCTTGGCGATCTTGTACGCCAGCGAACGCAGGCCCCAGTTCTCGGTCTTTACGACCCGACCTTCGTTGTCGTTCACGATCTTGGTGGCGATTTCCGCCAGAGCGTCCACCTGCGCCTGTGCCAGATCCTGGCGCGCAAGGAACACGTGCTCGTAAAGAGCCATGTCTTGTCCTTCGTCTTGGCCGATCGCTGATACACGCCCCATGCGTGCACCCCTCCGGCTGTCGTCTAGAATGCAAACCGGGGCAAGGGACGCGAATCCCTCACCCCGGTTGCGATGGCCCTTACCCGATTGACGGGGAAAGGCAAGGTGTCCGTCCGTCTTCCCAACCCCTTCCGTCATCCGCTCCCTCGTCCGTCATCCTGACGAAAGTCAGGATCCAGAGTAACGGAGCGCCGCCCTGTCTGACCTGGATCCTGACTTTCGTCAGGATGACGGGGTATATCGAGGACGGCGCTCATCTCAGGATGACTATGTAGTGGAGGCCCGGACCTTACCGGAACGCGCCACCACGCACCTGGACCACATTGCCGCGGCCGTTGACCAGCAGCGCGTCACGACCCGAACGGACCCACTGGCTGCCACGCGGCGGGGCGGCGAGGCGATAGTTGCGGTACGTCGTGATCACCCGGTAGTTCTGCGCATAGCGGCGGTCGAACCGCTGGCCGGTGCGGAAATTGCGATACTGGTTCGGGCGGACGGTGGTCCGCTTGGTGACGACGGTGCGGCCATTGTTGTTCTGGCGCACGGTGGTCACTTCGCGGCGCTGCTGCGCCTCGGCCGGAGCGGCGGCCAGCAGCGGGCTGGCGACGAGGGTGGCGGCAAGCGCGCTGAGGATGAACGTCTTCATGATACTCTCCCGTTGAAACACGGCGCCGATGCTGCGGCGTCCTCCATAATCTGGGGGCCGCTTGTCGCAGGCGCTTGTCGCCGGCGTCGCGAATTGGTCGCATTTTGTCGCAAACCCGCCGGGTCCGTTCAGGTTCGCGCGGTTGCAACTCGGGCCACACCTTTCTAGTCCGCCCGCTTCAAAGAGGAGAGGTCATGCGCGCGTTCATCTTCCCCGGCCAGGGGAGCCAGTCTGTCGGCATGGGCAATGCGCTCGCCGACGCCAGCGCCACCGCGCGCGAGGTCTTCGCCGAAGTCGACGAGGCGCTCGGCCAGAATCTGTTCCGGCTGATGAGCGAGGGGCCCGCCGACGAGCTGCTCCTCACCGAGAATGCGCAGCCCGCGATCATGGCGAACGCGATCGCCACGCTGCGCGTCGCCGAGAAGGAGGGCGGTCTGCGCCTCGCCGACAAGGCCGACTATGTCGCCGGGCACAGCCTCGGCGAATATACCGCGCTGTGCGCCGCGGGCGCGCTCGACCTGTCGACCACCGCGCGGCTGCTGAAGCTGCGCGGCCGGGCGATGCAGGCGGCGGTGCCGGTGGGCGAGGGCGCGATGGCCGCGCTGCTCGGCACCGACCTCGAAAAGGCGCAGCTGATCGCGGGCGCCGCGGTCGATTCGATCCTCGCCGAGGGCGGGGCCGAGCTGGTCTGCACCGTCGCCAACGACAATGACCCGTCGCAGGTCGTGATCTCGGGCCACCGCCTCGCGATCGAGAAGGCGATCGCGCTCGCCAAGGATCTCGGTGCCAAGCGCGCGGTGCTGCTCCCGGTCTCCGCGCCGTTCCACTGCCCGCTGATGCAGCCCGCCGCCGAGGCGATGGAAGCCGCGCTCCTCGACGCCGACCTCCGCGCGCCGCTGGTGCCGGTGTTCGCCAATGTCGACGCGGTCGCCGTCGCCAACCCCGGCGCGATCCGCCACCTGCTCGTCCAGCAGGTCACCGGCATGGTCCGCTGGCGCGAATCGGTACTCGCGATGCACGCAGCCGGCGTCGGCCACTTCGTCGAATTCGGCGGCAAGGTCCTAGCCCCCATGGTAAAACGCACCGCCCCCGACGCCGAAACCACCAGCGTCATCACGATGGACGACATCGAGGATTTCGTGAAGAAGATGTAATTCACGCAAAGGCGCAAAGGCGCGAAGATGATGGATATCGAGGCTGCCGCTTCTGACGTCATTAACGTGTCTCTGCGCCTTCACCGCGAACTGGGCCCAGGCTTGCTCGAGAGCGTCTACGAAACTGTTCTGGCGTCCAAGCTCACCACTCTGGGCTATCAGGTCGAGCGGCAGCGACCTGTTTCGATCGAGTTCGAAGGCCTGCACTTCGATGCGGCATTTCGGATCGACCTCATCATCGGCAATCGACTGCTCGTCGAAATCAAATCCGTCGAGCGGCTGAACGCCGCTCATGCAAAGCAATTGCTGACCTATTTGCGACTTACCAGGCAGCCACTTGGGCTGCTGATCAACTTCGGAGGCGAAACGCTGAAGGAGGGGCTCCGTCGGATCGTCAACGGCTACACCCCCCTTCGCGCCATCGCGCCTTCGCGTGAACCAAATTATTGGAGACTAGAATGTTCGACCTCACAGGCATGACCGCCCTCGTCACCGGCGCATCGGGCGGGATCGGGTCCGAGATCGCCCGAGCCCTAGCCGCACAGGGCGCGCGCCTCGCCATATCCGGCTCCAACGCCGCCAAGCTCGACGCCTTCCTCGCCACCCTCGGCGGCGACCATGTCGCGCTGCCCTGCGACCTGTCCGACCCCGCCGCGGTCGACGCGCTCGTCCCCCAGGCGGTGGAGAAGCTCGGCAAGATCGACATTCTCGTCAACAATGCCGGCGTCACCCGTGACAATCTCGCGATGCGGATGAAGGACGACGAGTGGGACAGCGTCATCCGCGTCAACCTCGAGGCCGCGTTCCGCCTGATGCGCGCCGCCGCCAAGCCGATGATGAAGGCGCGCTTCGGCCGGATGATCTCGGTCACATCGATCGTCGGCGTCACCGGCAATCCGGGCCAGGCCAATTACGCCGCGTCGAAGGCGGGGCTGATCGGCATGTCGAAATCGATGGCGCAGGAGCTCGCCAGCCGCGGCATCACCGTCAACTGCGTCGCCCCCGGCTTCATCACCTCGCCGATGACCGACGCGCTCCCCGACGCGCAGAAGACCGCGCTGACGACCAAGATTCCGGCCGGCCGGCTGGGCGAGGGCGCGGACATCGGCGCCGCGATCGTCTATCTCGCCAGCCGCGAGGCGGGCTATGTCACCGGGCAGACGCTCCACGTGAATGGCGGGATGGCGATGATCTGACGTCACGGATCCGCGGCATGAGCCGGGCTAACGCCCGGTTTTCGCCCGCAATCGCGCAAAGCGACCCGGCAAGGCGATGAACTGACCCTTGCCACGAAACGGACCCCGTTCTACGGGCGTCAGGAACTGGTAAAAACCCCCAAAGATAGAGGGAACGAACATGAGCGAGACCGCAGACCGCGTGAAGAAGATCGTCGTCGAGCATCTCGGCGTCGAAGCCGACAAGGTGACCGAAGATGCGAGCTTCATCGACGATCTGGGTGCCGACAGCCTCGACATCGTCGAGCTGGTCATGGCGTTCGAAGAAGAATTCGGCGTCGAGATCCCTGACGACGCGGCCGAGAAGATCGCGACCGTCAAGGACGCGATCACCTATATCGACGAGCACAAGGCCTGATCAGGGCTTGAGGTCCGATCCGTCGGGCTTGCCCTGGTGGCTATGATCTGAGCGGCTCCCCGTCCTTGGGCTAAGAGGGCGGGGAGCCGTTTCGTTTTGGAAGCATGTGGAGTTTGAGGTCATGCGGCGTGTCGTCGTAACCGGGCTAGGCCTGGTCACCCCCCTGGGGGCCGATGTTGAAACGGCTTGGGCGAACATTCTCGCCGGCAAGTCGGGGGCGGGCCCGATCACCCGGTTCGATGCGTCGGACCAGGTCTGTCGCATCGCCTGCGAGGTGAAGCCCGCAGACCATGAATATGGCTTCGATCCCGCCAAGCGCGTCGACCACAAGGTCCAGCGCCAGGTCGATCCCTTCATCATCTACGGCATCGACGCCGCGGGCCAGGCGCTCGAAGACGCCGGCCTGACCGAGATGACGGTCGAGGAAAGCTGGCGCGCGGGCGTGTCGATCGGCTCGGGCATCGGCGGCCTGCCGGGCATCGAGAGCGAATCGATCGTCCTCCACACCAAGGGGCCGCGCCGCGTCTCGCCGCACTTCGTCCATGGCCGTCTGATCAACCTGATCTCGGGTCAGGTCTCGATCAAATATGGTCTGCGCGGACCCAACCATGCGGTCGTCACCGCCTGCTCGACCGGGGCGCATGCGATCGGCGACGCCGCGCGGATGATCGCGATGGACGATGCCGACGTGATGCTCGCGGGCGGCGCGGAGGGCACCGTCTGCCCGCTCGGCATCGCCGGCTTCGCCCAGGCGCGCGCACTGTCGACCAACTTCAACGATTCGCCCGAAAAGGCTTCGCGTCCCTATGACAAGGACCGCGACGGCTTCGTGATGGGCGAGGGCGCGGGCGTGCTCGTGCTCGAGGAATATGAACACGCCAAGGCGCGTGGCGCGAAGATCTATGCCGAGGTGATCGGCTATGGCCTGTCGGGCGACGCGTACCATGTCACCGCACCGCATCCCGAAGGCGACGGCGCGTTCCGTTCGATGCAGATGGCGATCAGGAAGTCGGGCCTCAAGCTCGAGGACATCGACTACATCAACGCGCACGGCACCTCGACGCCGATGGGCGACGAGCTCGAACTCGGCGCGGTCCGCCGGCTGTTCGGCGATGCGATCTCGGGCCTGTCGATGTCGTCGACCAAGTCGGCGATCGGGCATCTGCTCGGCGGCGCCGGCGCGGTCGAGAGCATTTTCTGCATCCTCGCGCTGCGCGACCAGATCGTGCCGCCGACGCTCAACCTCGACAATCCGAGCGACAGCTGCATCGGCGTCGACCTCGTGCCGCACGTCGCCAAGAAGCGCGAAGTCCGCGCGGTGCTGAACAACTCGTTCGGCTTCGGCGGCACCAACGCCTCGCTGGTGATGACGCTGGTCAAGTAACCTGTTCCCCCGGCGAAGGCCGGGGTCCAGTTGGGTGAATGGTGCTTTTATCGGAGGGCCTGCCCAACTGGGCCCCGGCCTCCGCGGGGAACGTTAATGCGCAAGGTCGGCTGTTTCGGAGTGATTCTCGCCCTCGTGGCGATCGTCGCGCTGTTCCTCGTCGTCCAGGGCTGGGGCGGCGCCGGCCCGGCCGCGCGCACGCTCACCGTCCAGGTCGCGCAGGGGTCAAGCCTCGCCGCCGCCGCGACCGAGCTCGAAAAGGCCGGCGCGATCCGCTCCGCCAGCCGCTTCCGCCTCTACGCCCGCATCTTCGGCTCGGGCGATCCGATCAAGGCGGGCGAATACCGCATCCCCGCAAACGCCAGCCCGTCCGACATCCTGAAGCTGATGCAGGGCGGCAAGGTCGTCCAGCGGCTGGTCGCGGTCCCCGAGGGCTATCCCTCGGTCCTCGTCCACGACGCGCTGATGAAGGCCGACGGGCTGACCGGTACCGTGCCCGTCCCCGCCGAAGGCTCGATCCTGCCCGACAGCTATGCGTTCGAACGCGGCGACACGCGCGCCACGGTCGTCGCGCAGATGCAGTCGGCGATGACCGCCTATCTCGCCAAGGCCTGGGCGGCGCGCAAGCCGGGCATCGCGGTGGCGACCCCCGAACAGGCGATCATCCTCGCCTCGATCGTCGAGAAGGAAACCGGCAAGCCGTCCGAGCGTCGCATGGTCGCCGCGGTTTACGGCAACCGCCTGCGCGTCGGCATGCCGCTTCAGGCGGATCCGACCGTCATCTACCCGATCACCAAGGGTCGCCCGCTCGGCCGCCGCATCCTGCGTTCCGAACTGCAGGCGAAGAACGGCTACAACACCTATGCCAGCCCCGGCCTGCCGCTCGGCCCGATCGCCAATCCCGGCCGCGCCTCGATCGACGCGGTGCTCGACCCGGCGCAGACCCAGGCGCTGTATTTCGTCGCGGACGGCACCGGCGGCCATGTCTTCGCCGACACGCTCGACCAGCACAACGCCACGTCCGCAAATGGTACGCAATCCGCAAGGCCCGCGGCGAGATGTAATCGCCCCCTCGGCGCCTGACACCATGGCGCCGGGTCGCTCAGCCACCCCGTTCGTCCCGAGTAGCTGCTGAGCGAAGTCGAAGCGGCGTATCGAGGGACAATTGGCGCACGGGCCCCCTCCGTCGATACCCCCTCTTCGGATAAGCGGTGCTTCGATACGAGCCCTCGATACGCCCCATCGGGGCTACTCGGTCTCTACTCGGCACGAACGGGGAGGGGGAACGTGGGCACCAGTGCCGCACGTCCGATCCTTACCCCCGCAGCGCGTTGGCCGCGCGCGCCTTCATCTCGATCTCGGCCATCGTGCCCCCGGTCACCCAGCTCCCGCCGACGCACAGCACCGGCTTGAACGCGAGCCACTCGGGTGCGCTGGCCTCGGTGATCCCGCCGGTCGGGCAGAACCGCGCCTGGTAGAACGGCGCCGCCAGCGCCTTCAGCGCCTTCAGCCCGCCGCTCGCCTCAGCCGGGAAGAACTTGAAATGCGTGAGGCCGAGGTCGAGCCCGGTCATGATGTCCGCCGCATTGGCGATGCCCGGCAGGAACGGCACGCCGCTCTCGATGATCGGCGTCGCGAGCCGCTCGGTCAGGCCGGGCGAGACGATGAACTCGGCGCCCGCGTCCATCACCTCGGCGAACTGGCGCGTGTTGACGACGGTGCCCGCACCGACGATCGCGCCCTCGACCTTCTTCATCTCGGCGATCGCCTCGAGCGCGGCGCCGGTGCGCAGCGTCACCTCGAGCACGCGCAGGCCGCCCGCGACCAGCGCCTCGGCGAGCGGACGGGCGAGCGCCGCGTCCTCGATCACCAGCACCGGGATGACGGCGCTGGTCTGCATGATGTTTGCAATAGTGGGCAAGGCTGTGGCGGTCATTGCGTGTGTTCCTGTGCGAAGGCAGCCGCGGCGCGAACAGGCCGGGCTGGGGATGGGTGATCAGCTTGACGGGCATCGCCGCCATCATCGTCTGGAACCGCCCCTTGGCGACGAAGCGCTGGTCGAAGCCCGAGCGGACCAGACGGTCCTTGATCCGGAAGCCGAGCCCGCCCGCGATCACCACCGCCTTGGCGCCCTGCGCGAGCGCGAGATCGCCCGCCACCGCGCCGAGCGCGAGGCAGAAGCGGTCGAGCGCTGCGAGTGCGATCGAATCGGTGCCGTCGATCGCTTCGGTCCAGATCGTCCGGTCGTCGCGGCTGGGCACCGAACGCCCCTCCATCTCGGCGAGCGTCTCGTAGATCGCGACGATCCCCGGCCCGGCGACGACGCGCTCGGCCGACACGCGCGTGAAGGTCTTGCGCAGCCGCTTGAGCAGCGCGTCCTCGATCCCGTCGAGCGGCGCGAAGTCCATGTGACCGCCCTCGGTCTCCAGCACCTGGTACCGGTCGCGGTGCCGCAGCAGCTGTGCGACGCCCAGGCCGGTGCCCGGTCCGCAGATCGTCGTGATCCCCTCGGACGGCAGCGGCGTGTCGGGGCCGCACAGATGGATGAAGTCGCTGTCGGGGACCTGCGCGACGGCATGGCCGACCGCGCCGAAATCATTGACGACGACCCACTGGTCCGCGTTGAGCCGCTCGGTGATCAGCGACTTGCGGATGATCCACGGGTTGTTGGTCAGGCGGATCACGTCGTTGGCGACCGGCGACGCGACTGCGATGCCCAGCGCGCGGGGCAGGGGCCGTCCCAGCCCCGCCTCGAACGCCTGATAGGCGGTCTGCAGCGACGCATGATCCGCGGTCTTCATCGTCACCGGCTCGCCCAGCTTGACGACGCGGCCATTCTCGACCTCGGCAATCGCAAAGCGCGCATGCGTCCCGCCGATATCTGCCGCTACGATTTCCATTGGTCTCTCCCGATCCTTGATCTCTTATCGCCGTTCGTCCTGGGCGACGTCGAAGGACATCGCCCGGAACGAACGGTAGGCGCGGGCTCTAGAGCCCCGCGCCCGCCAGCATCGCCGACGCGCCCTTTTCGGCCTCGTCGGCCAGCCCGCGGAACATGCCGAACAGCTCGCGGCCCATGCCGCTGACCGCGGGCGGCAGCGTCACCATCTCGCGCGTCGCCCACACGTCCGCATCGACCAGCGCTTCCAGCGTGCCGTTGACCGCATCGACGCGGATCATGTCGCCGTCGCGGATCAGCCCGATCGCGCCGTCGAGCAGCGCTTCCGGCGAGCAATGGATCGCGCACGGCACCTTGCCGCTCGCACCCGACATGCGGCCATCGGTGACCAGCGCCACCTTGAACCCGCGATTCTGCAGCACGCCCAGCGGCGGGGTCAATTTGTGCAGCTCGGGCATGCCGTTCGCGCGCGGCCCCTGGAAGCGGACGACGACGACGACGTCCTTTTCCAGCTCGCCGCGCTTGAACGCCTCGATCACGTCGAGCTGGTCGTCGAACACCATTGCGGGCGCCTCGACGATCCAGCGCTCGCGTTCGACCGCGGACACCTTGATGCACGCGCGGCCGATATTGCCCGCGAGGATCCGCATGCCGCCATCTGCCGAGAAGGGCGCGGTGGCCGGACGCAGGATCGTCTCGTCACCGCTGTCGGGCGTGTCGCGCCATTCGAGCGCACCGTCCGCGACGACCGCGGTCTTGGCATAGGCCGACAGGTCCTGCCCGCCGATCGTCATGATGTCGCCGTGGAGCAGCCCTTCGCCCAGCAGTTCGCGGATCACATAGGGCATGCCGCCCGCCGCCTCGAACGCGTTCACGTCCGCCGAGCCATTGGGATAGACACGCGCGATCAGCGGCACCGCCGCCGACAGGCGATCGAAATCCTCCCAGTCGATCACGATCCCCGCCGCACGCGCGATCGCGGGGACGTGGAGCAGATGGTTGGTCGAGCCGCCCGTCGCGAGCAGGCCGACCGCCGCGTTCACGATCGCGCGCTCGTCGACGCAGCGGCCGAGCGGCCGGTAATCGTCGCCGCGCGCCCCGATCTTCGCGAGCCTATGGACCGCCGCGCGCGTCAGTTCCTGGCGCAGCTTGGTACCCGGATTGACGAACGCCGCGCCCGGCATGTGGAGGCCCATGACCTCCATCATCATCTGGTTGGTGTTGGCGGTGCCATAGAAGGTGCAGGTGCCCTTCGAATGATAGGCGCCGATCTCCGCCTCGAGCAGTTCCTCGCGGCCGACCAGCCCTTCGGCGAACTTCTCGCGCACCGCGGCCTTGGCCTTGTTGGGCAGCCCGGTCGGCATCGGCCCGCCCGGGATCAGCACCATCGGCAGATGCCCGAAGCGCAGCGCGCCCATCAGCAGCCCCGGCACGATCTTGTCGCAGATGCCGAGCAGCGCCGCGCCCTCGAACGTGCCGTGGCTCAGCGCGATCGCGGTCGACAGCGCGATCGTGTCGCGGCTGAACAGCGACAGCTCCATCCCCGGATAGCCCTGCGTCACGCCGTCGCACATCGCCGGCACGCCGCCCGCGACCTGCGCGGTTGCGCCGGCCTCGCGCGCCCAGACCTTCATCAGTTCGGGATAGCGGTAATAGACCGCATGCGCCGACAGCATGTCGTTATACGCCGTCACGATGCCGATGTTCATGCCGGCATCGGCCTTCATCGCATCGCGGTCCTCCTCGGTCCCCGCATAGGCATGCGCGAGGTTCGCGCAGCCCAGCGACGGCCGGCGCACCTGCGCCTCGCCCTCGCGGTCGATCAGCGCGAGATAGGCGGCGCGGCTGTCGCGCGACCGTTCGATGATCCGGTCGGTGACCGCGGAGACGACGGCGTTCAGCATCTCAGGCGGCCCAGTGGATGTCGACGGGCAGCTCGACCTCGGCCAGCACGCGCCCGATCGGATATTTGGACGACGGACCCTGCTCGATCGCCTGTTCGAGCAGCGTCTTCTTCTCCTCGCCGGTGATCATGATCATCAGCGCCTTGGACGACGCGATCGCCGCGGCGGACAGGGTGACGCGCGCGACCGGGGCCTCGGGCGGCAGCGGCTCGGGCATCACGCCCACCGCGCGGCGTTCCTTGGGACCGCTCAGCGCCTCGTCGAAATCGGGGCCGGGGAAGATCGACGCGGTATGGCCGTCGGTGCCCATGCCCAGCAGGCAGAAGTCGAGCGGCCAGTGCAGGTCCTGCATCAGCGCATCCGCCGAGCGGCCAGCGGCCTTATAGTCGGAGATCGCATCGGGGACGATCGGCTTCACCCGCGCCCCCTTAGGCAGGAAGATCTTGGCGAGCGCGGTGACGTTCGACATCGGATCGCCCAGCTTCACGATCCGCTCGTCGCCGGGAATGATCGTGACCTTCTTCCAGTCGAGCTTGGCCTGGGCGAGCTTCTCATACGCCGCCATCGGCGTCTTGCCGCCCGCCAGCGCGATCACCGCCGAGCCGCGCGCGTCGAGCGCGCTCTCGATGACGAACTGGATGTCGCCGGCAACCGCGGCTGCGAGCTCCTCGGTGTCCTCGTAATCCCACCATTCGATCTCGGTCATATGCTCAAACTCACTTAGAAATTAGTGTTCGTGCCCAACAGTTCAGGTCGTGTCCGCCAGTCCCGTTCGCACCCAGCAGTCCCGTTCCTACTCAGCGGCCCGTTCGTACCGACCAGTCCCGTTCGTGCCGAGTAGGGATCGAGCGAAGCCGAGAGCCCGTATCGAGGTACAATGCCACAACCGGGCCGATCCCTCGATACGCCATCTCGACAAGCTCGACGGCTACTCGGGACGAACGGAGGAAAACATGCTCAGTCGTCCTGCCAGGTCACGCCGTCGCGCTCGGTCAGCGCGATCGCGGCGGACGGGCCCCAGCTGCCCGACGGATAGCTTTTGGGCTTCATTCCGTTCGCTTTCCAGCCCTCGCGGATCGCATCGATCCAGGTCCACTGCGCCTCGACCTCGTCACGCCGCACGAACAGCGTCTGGTCACCCTCGATCAGGTCGAGCAGCAGCCGCTCATAGGCGATCCGCCGGCGCGTGCCCGCAAACTCGGCGTCGAGGCTGAGGTTGAGCGGCACCTCGCGCAGCCGCACGCCCTCACGGTCGAGCCCCGGCTCCTTCGCCATCACCAGCAGCTGGACATGCTCTTCGGGCTGCAGGCGGATGATCAGCATGTTGGGCTGGAGCAGCCCGCCGCGGCCCGCGAACATCGAATGCGGCACCGCCTTGAACTGGATCGCGATCTCGCTGCCGCGTGCCGCCATCCGCTTGCCGGTGCGCAGGTAGAAGGGCACGCCCTGCCAGCGCCAGTTGTCGACATGCGCCTTGATCGCGACGAACGTCTCGGTGGTCGACGTCTGGCCGAGCTCCTCCGAATAGCTCTTCACGAACTTCCCGTTGACCGCGCCCTCGGCATATTGCCCGGTCACGGTGACGTGCGGCGCCTCCTCGGGCTTGATCAGCCGCAGCGATCGGAACACCTTCGACTTCTCGTCGCGCACGTCGGTGCCCTCGAACCGCGCGGGCGGCTCCATCGCGATCAGCGCGAGCAGCTGCAGGATATGGTTCTGCACCATGTCGCGCAGCGCGCCCGCGCTCTCGTAATAGCCCGCGCGTTCCTCCAGCCCGACCGTCTCGGAGATCGTGATCTGGACGTTGTCGATCCCTTGCGCATTCCACACCGGCTCGAAGAACGAGTTGCCGAAGCGCAGCGCGAGGATGTTCTGGACGGTTTCCTTGCCCAGATAATGATCGATCCGGTAAGTCCGGTTCTCGGGAAACGCCTTGGCGACCGCGTCGTTGATCTCGCGGCTCGTCGGCAGGTCGTAGCCCAGCGGCTTCTCGAGCCCGACGCGGACCGTCTCGCCCGCAAGCCCGACCTTGTGCAGCCCCTCGATCGCCGATTCGAACAGCGACGGCGCAGTCGACAGATAGATGGCGAGCCCGCCCGAAATGTCGCCGATCTTGTCCGCCAGCGGCTGGAAGCTCGCCGGATCGGACAGGTCGGTCGGCTGGTAATGCACGCGCTCGAGGAACGCGTCGATCGTCCCCGCATCCTTGCGATCGTCCTTCAGATACTCGTCGAGCGCGGCCCTCGCGAAGGTGCGATACGCCGCGTCGTCGTGATCGTGACGCGCCGCGCCGGTGATCGTCAGCCCCTCGGGCAGCAGCCCGTCGGCGTGCAGGCCATAGAGCGAGGGCAACAGCATCCGCTGCGCGAGATCGCCGGTGGCGCCGAACAGGAGCAGCTTGGCTACGGGATTACGGTGCATGAGAGCTCCTGGGTCAGTCGGTCTTACGAAACCAGACCGGCGACCGGGTCGACCCCGGCCATGATGTTGAGGTTCTGGACCGCGGCGCCGCCGGCGCCCTTGCCCAGATTGTCGAGTGTCGCGACCAGCCGCGCGTGACCGGTCGCATCGTTGCCGCAGACGCGCAACGTCAACCGGTCGGTTCCGGCATTTTCCTCGATCGCGATCGCCGCCGCATCGCCCGCCGCCACGGTCACGAGCGCCGCGCCGTCATAGGCCTGCCGCAGCACGTCCTCGACCGCCGCCAGCGTCGGCCGGCCGGGCAGGGCATGAAGGTGCAACGGCACCTCGACGACCATCCCGCGATAGGTGTTGGCGACCGCGGGCGCGAAGATCGGCGCATGCGTCAGCGCGGCATGCTGCGTCATCTCGGCGATGTGCTTGTGCGCAAGGCCCAGCGCATAGGCGCGGAACGCGGTCGGGGTGGCGCCGGCCCCCTCGAACTCCGCGATCATCGCCTTGCCGCCGCCCGAATAGCCCGACGTCGCGTTGACGCTCAGCGGATGGCCCGCCGGCAGCAGCCCGGCCGCGACCAGCGGCGCGACGAGCGCGAGGAAACCGGTCGGATAGCAGCCGGGGTTCGACACCCACATCGCCGCGGCGATCCGCGCGGCCTGGCCCGGCAGCTCGGCGAACCCATAGGTCCAGCCCGGCGCGACGCGGTGTGCGCTCGACGCGTCGATCACCCGCGTGCGGTCATTGTCGATCAGCGCGACCGCTTCGCGCGCGGCATCGTCGGGCAGGCAGAGGATGACGAAATCGGCATCGTTGAGCGCCGCGCGCCGTGCCGCGGGATCCTTGCGGTTCGCCTCGTCGAGCAACGCGATCCGGATGTCGGACCGCCCGGCGAGCCGGTCGCGGATCTCGAGCCCGGTGGTGCCCGCCGCACCGTCGATGAAGACCGTCGCGGTCATGCCGCCACCGCCTTGCCGTCCGGCAGGTCGAGCGCGTCGATCTCGACATAGCCGACAAGGCCGTGCGGCTGCGCGACGCCCCAGGCGGACGATCCCGCAATCTCGAGCACTTCGATCGTGTCGCCGACTGCCAGCGCGGTGACCGGATCGCTGGCCGTGTCGCGGCCCGCGCGCAGCGTCGCGGTGCGCGCGACCAGCCGGATCATCGGCACCGCATAATGCGGCGCGAAGACATGCTCGGCGAGGCGGATGTCGGCAATGTCGCGGCGGACCGCGTGCGTGCGCAGGTCGAGATCGACCGAACGCCCGGTCAGCGCGAAACTCTGGCGACGCGAGTCGCAGAATCACGCGGCTGAATGACGCCGTCAGGCTGTCGCGGCGCGGGGCGCGGCGTCGTTATCGCCGATGAACTGCCCGAATTCTTCAAGAAAATCTGCCCCTTCACTCGTCCGCGCGACGAAGATGTTGCGCTTGTCGCTATCGTCGCGTTGCCGGCGCAGATAGCCGAGGGCACCCAATCTGTTCAAGGCGCGCGTGACGACGGGCTTCGATACGTTCAGTGCACGCGCCAGACCGCGCACCGTATGCGGGCCGGGTTTGAGATAGACGAGCAGCAAAAGCGCCATCTGGCGATTGGTCAGATCCGGTTCACCCGAACGGACATAATCGACCAGAGCCGTCATCCACGTCGATAGAGTATTGACTGCCATTGATGCCACAGCGTTGATCCGCCATCTGAATTTCAGGGTCTACGTCCCGTTAAGGAACGTCATTACGCTGTCACAACGCCCGCCCGCACGGCTTGTTTCCGTGTGTTTCGGTGTCGTGTGCGATATCCGGAGCCCGGGATGCGGTTGATCGTTGCCGCCGGCTCGCCTATGTGCGCGGCTTCGTAAGTTCCGGGGTTTTCCGCGCAATGTTCGCCTTCCTGCTTGTCATCCACGCGATCATCGCGGCCGCCCTCGTCACCGTGATCCTCATGCAGCGGTCGGAAGGCGGCGGTCTGGGCATGGGCGGCAGTCCCTCGGGGCTGATGTCGGCCCGCGGCGCCGCCGATTTCCTGACGCGCGCAACGGGCGTGCTCGGGACGATGTTCGTGCTGTTCTCGATCCTGCTCGCGATCCTCGCGGCGAATCACCGCAGCACCGACATCGACACGTCGCTCGCCCGCACGCCGGCGGCCGCCGCCACCGCGGTTCCGACCGCGGAGCCCAAGGGCGATGCGGCACCGTTCGCCGGTGGTGCAGAGAATGCTGGCGCCGCCGCACCGGCGCCCGCCGACAATGGCGCGGTCCCGCTCGCCCGCTAAACACTCCATTCGCCGACAAAAGCGCCCTGCGTGATCCGCGGGCGCTTGTCGTTCGTCCCCACACACGCTACGAGACTCTTCCCATGGCTCGGTACATTTTCATCACCGGGGGCGTGGTATCGTCGCTCGGTAAAGGTCTCATGGCGGCATCGCTTGCCGCCCTCCTCCAGGCACGCGGCTACAGCGTCAGGATCCGGAAGTTCGATCCGTATCTGAACGTCGATCCCGGCACGATGTCGCCCTATCAGCACGGCGAGGTCTATGTGACCGACGACGGCGCCGAGACCGATCTCGACCTCGGTCACTATGAACGCTTCACCGGCGTGCCCTCGCGCCAGTCGGACAACGTCACTTCCGGCCGCATCTATCAGCAGATCATCGCGCGCGAACGCCGCGGCGACTATCTCGGCGCGACGGTGCAGGTCATCCCGCACGTCACCGACGCGATCAAGGCGTTCGCGCGCGCCGAGACCGACGATGTCGACTTCGTGCTCTGCGAGATCGGCGGCACCGTCGGCGACATCGAATCGCTCCCCTTCATCGAGGCGATTCGCCAGCTGAAGAACGAGGAAGGGCGCGGCAAGGCGATCAGCATCCACGTGACGCTCGTCCCCTATATCGCCGCCGCGGGCGAGCTGAAGACCAAGCCGACCCAGCATTCGGTCCGCGAACTCGCCGCCCTCGGCGTCCAGCCCGACGTGCTCGTCTGCCGCTGCGAACACCCGCTGCCGCCGTCGGAGCGCGCGAAGATCGCGCTGTTCTGCAATGTCCCCGCCAGTGCGGTCATCCCCGCGCTCGACGCGAAGAGCATCTATGCGGTGCCGCTCCAGTATCACGGCGAGGGCCTCGATATCGAAGTGCTGCGCGCGTTCGGGATCGAACCGGCCGCTGCGCCCGATTTGTCGCGCTGGACCGAGATCATGGACCGGCTGACCAATCCGCAGGGTGAGGTCACGATCGGCGTGGTCGGCAAATATGTCGGGCTGCAGGACGCCTACAAGTCGCTCAACGAGGCGCTGGTCCATGGCGGCATCGCCAACCGCGTCAAGGTCAACGTGCGCTGGATCGACGCCGAGCTGTTCGAGAATGCCGAAAGCGACATCGCCGGCCAGCTCGAGCCCTGCGACGCGATCCTCGTCCCCGGTGCGTTCGGCGAACGCGGCGCGGAGGGCAAGATCGCCTCGGTCAAGTTCGCGCGCGAACGCAAGATCCCCTATTTCGGGGATCTGCTTCGGGATGCAGATGGCGTGCGTCGAGGGCGCACGCGGTCTCGGCGGCGTCCCCGATGCCTCGTCGACCGAATTCGGCCCGACCGACAAGCCGGTGGTCGGCATGATCACCGAATGGATGGGCCGCGAGGGTCTCGAGACGCGCGCGGCCGAGGGCGATCTCGGCGGCACGATGCGGCTCGGCGCCTATGACGCCAAGCTCGACGGCAACAGCGTCGTCGCGGCGATCTATGGCGGCACCGACATCTCGGAACGCCATCGTCACCGCTACGAGGTGAATACGGGCTACAAGGACGTGCTCGAACAGGGCGGTCTGGTCTTCTCGGGCATGTCGCCCGACGGCACGCTGCCCGAGATCGTCGAGCGTCCCGACCATCCCTGGTTCGTCGGCGTCCAGTTCCACCCCGAACTCAAAAGCAAACCCTTCGACCCGCACCCCCTGTTCGCCAGCTTCATCGAAGCCGCCGTCAAACAGAGCCGCCTCGTCTGACCCGACCGGGCGCCCTCACGGCGCCCGCCAGAGCGAATATCGATCACGCGAAGGCGCAAAGGCGCAAAGGGACCCAGAATCTTAGCGCCTTCGCGCCTTCGCGCGAACAAAAACCCTCTCCGCACAGTCCGAACAGAAGAAGTGGTTCACGCGGAGACGCGAAGGCGCGGAGAGAAATCGTGGCCTACCGCAGTCGGCCTCACTCCGGTTCGCGCAGGAATTCATGAGGGCCGCGACGCGGCCAGGAAAATCTCCGCGCCTCCGCGCCTCCGCGCGAACAAATTCTTCTAAATCCGAACCCCAGACATCAAAAAGGCGCCCGGACCCCAAGGATCCGGACGCCCCGCAGCGCTGACCAAAAATCAGGCAGCCTGATCGACAGCAACCGTATCGACCGCAGCCAGCGGCGCGCCGGTCTTGATCGCGATGCTCTTCGGCTTCATCGCCTCGGGCACTTCGCGGACCAGGTCGATCACCAGCAGCCCGTCGTTCAGCCGCGCATCCTCCACCAGCACGAAGTCCGCCAGCTCGAACCGCCGCTCGAACGAGCGGTTGGCGATGCCGACATGGAGCAGCTGGCCCTCGGGCGCGCGCTCCTCCTTCTTGCCCGCGACCAGCAGCAGGTTCTGCTGCGCGGTGATCGCGATCTCGTCGCGCGAGAAGCCGGCGATCGCCAGCGTGATGCGGTAACGGTCCTGCGCGATCCGCTCGAGGTTGAACGGCGGGTAATTGTCGGACGTCGCGGCGCGCGCGTTCGTCTCGATCATGTCGAACAGCCGGTCGAACCCGACGGTCGAGCGGCGATAGGGGGTAAGGTCGAGTCGCATGGTCAAATCCTCGTCTTGAGCAATCCAACATCAGCCCTGGCCCGCCTGTGCGCGGCCCGGGCACACGGCCCATCAGGCGCCGTGCGGCAGTGATCTGGTCACCCCGCAAAAACCTTCAAGATCGCCCCGCCAAGATTTTTTAAAGGCCCTCGATAGCCCAGCTTTGCCCCCGCAAAGCCGTTCCCGATTGAACTCCCACCAAATCAATGGACTTTTAGCGCCAAGGTTCAAGGGAGACGATCATGGCCCATATTTTCGCGATGCTGGTCGCCGCACAGGCGGCCGCATCACCGCTGCCGGCACCCGCCGATCAGGCCGCACCCGCGCCGCAGGACGCACAGCGCGACACAGGCCGGCTGGGCGCGGCACAGCAGGGCGGGGGAGACATCGTCGTCACCGCGCGCCGCCGCGCCGAGACGATCCAGAGCGTGCCGATCGCGATGTCGGTGATCGGCGGCCAGGCGATCGCCGACACCGGCGCATACAACGTCAACCGCATCACGCAGCTTCAGCCGACGCTGCAATTCTACTCGACCAACCCGCGCAACTCCGCCGCCAACATCCGCGGGCTCGGCGCGCCGTTTGGGCTCACCAATGACGGCATCGAACAGGGCGTCGGCATCTATGTCGACCAGGTCTATTACAGCCGCATTGCGTCGGCGACGTTCGACTTCACCGACACCGAACGGATCGAGATCCTGCGCGGGCCGCAGGGCACGCTCTACGGCAAGAACACCACCGCGGGCGCGATCAACATCTACACGCGCAAGCCCAGCTTCACCCCCGAGGCACGGATCGAGCTCACCACCGGCAATCTCCGCTTCGTCCAGGCCAAGGCGTCGGTGTCGGGCCCGCTCGTCGACGACCGGCTCGCGATCCGCCTGTCCTCGTCGATCACCCGGCGCGACGGCACGATCCGCAATCTCCGCACCGGCAAGGACGTCAACGCGCAGGACAATCAGAGCTTGCGCGGCCAGCTGTTTTGGCACGCGACCGGCAATCTCGATCTCACGCTGTCGGGCGACTATAATCACCAGAACCCCGATTGTTGCGCGCAGATCTTCGCACGCGTCGGCACCACGCAGCGGCCCGTGTCGCGGCAATATGACGCGCTCGCCGCCGCACTCAAATACACCCCGCCGTCGCGCGACGCGTTCGACCGCGTGACCGATCTCGACACCCCGCTGCGCGCACGGCAGGAGCTGGGCGGCGCCGCGCTGCTCGCCGAATGGGATCTCGGACCAGTGTCGCTGACCTCGGTCTCGGCATGGCGCATCTGGGACTGGAAGCCGTCGAACGACCGCGACTTCATCGGCCTGCCGATCACCTCGGTCTCGGCCAACCCATCGCAGCAGGAACAGGTCAGTCAGGAGGTCCGCCTCTCGTCGAACGGCCGCAACACCGTCGATTACGTCGCCGGGCTGTTCTACTTCCACCAGACGATCGACACGCAGGGGCTCCAGGTCCAGGGCGCCGCCGCCAGCCGCTACCTGCTCAACCCGACCAGCGCGAACGCATCCAACCCCGCGGTGCTCGACGGCCTGACCGCGACCAACACGATCGGCTTCAAGAACACGTCCGCGGCCGGGTTCGGCAAGGTGACGTGGCACATTGCCGACAAGCTCTCCTTCGCCCCGGGCGTCCGCGTCAATTACGACAGGAAGACCGGCTCCTATGTGTCTGTCGTAACGACGGGGGCAGGGGCGGTGCTCAACTGCTCGACGACCGCGCAGGCAGCCAGCTCGGTCACCCGCGACCGGTGCAGCACGCTCGCGCCCCAGGTCTACACCCCCGCCTTCGACGACTGGAACGTGTCGGGCGACGCGACGCTCGCCTATGACGTCGCCCAGGACATCCACGCCTATGCGACCTATGCGCGCAGCTACAAATCGGGCGGCATCAACCTGTCGGGGCTCCCGCTCGACGGCGCGAACAACCCGATCCTCGCCTCCGCGACGGTCAAGCCCGAGACGGTCAACCATTACGAACTCGGCCTCAAGACCCAGTTTCTCGACCGCCGCGTGACGCTCAACATCGCGGGCTTCTGGACCGAGATCAACGATTACCAGGCGACCGTCACCAACGGGCAGCTGGGCGTGCTGCGCGGCTATCTGGCGAATGCGGGCAAGGTGCGGACGCGCGGGTTCGAATTCGACTCGGCGTTCCGCCCGACGTCGCGCTTCAACCTCTACGTCAACGGCGCCTATACCGACGCCAAATATGTCCGCTTCGTCGATGCGCCATGCCCGCCCGAGCTGTCGGGCGGCACCACCGCGACCGCGAGCCAGACGCCGAGCCCGGCAGGAACCCCGGGCGGGATCAGCCCCGCAAACTGCGACATTTCGGGCCAGCGCCTGCCGGGCATCTCCAAATGGGCCTTCTCCTACGGCGCGGAATACGACCTGCCCGCACGGATCGGCGGTCTCGATGGCCAGGTGTATCTGGGCTATGACGGCAGCTACCGCTCGACCTTCTCGTCCAACCCGTCCGCCTCGGCCTATACCGACATCAAGGGCTATGCGCTCGGCAATGTCCGGCTGGGGTTCCGCGGCGAGGACCGGCTGAACGTCTTCGCCTGGATCCGCAACGTCTTCGCGAAGGATTATTACGAATTGCTCGCGCTGCAATCGGGCAGCACGGGGCTGGTCGTCGGCCAGCCGGGCGATCCGCGCACGTACGGCGTCACGATCTCGCGCTCGTTCTGATACGGTTCACAAACGCTGCTCTACTCTATCTGCTATAAAGAGAGATCCGGGCGAAGGGTGAGAATTGGAAGCTCCCACTCTTCGTCCGGTGCCTGTTGCACTTCGGGGGTTCCAGGAACGGCGAATAGTGTATTCGTTGTAAGGAAAATGGCCCGGACAAGCAAACGCCCGGACCGTTTCCGATCCGGGCGCCTGCGTGACGATCGCTCGTCAGCCCCCATTTTGTCGCTTCCGCTCTGCACCTTCGGTGCGGCGTCAAAGCATTCCCCGAACCACGGCCGTTGCCTGTGTCTCAGCGAGGTTTTTGCTAAGTAATTGCGTGGTGTTTGTCACCCTGTTTGCGGGGCGCGCCACACGATTGGCAGGGCCCTGTGTCGAATCCGCAACAGACCAATCCAGACGCGGCCATGGTTGCCTCGCGCGGGGCCGCGTCCTAGAGCCGATGGACATCTCTTCTAACGATCGAACCCCCGCACCCATGATCCTGTCACGCTATGAACGGATGATCGCCCGGCGCTATCTGCTGCCGGGCAAGGGCGAGGCGTTCATCTTCCTCGTCGCCTCGATCAGCCTGGTCGCCGTCATGCTCGGCGTCGCCGCGCTCGTCATCGTGATGAGCGTGATGAACGGCTTCCGTGCCGAGCTGTTCGACAAGATCGTCGGGCTCAACGGCCATGCGGTGGTCCAGCCGCTCGGCGGCCGGATGCCCGACTGGCGCGAGATCGTCGCACAGCGCGCGCCACTCCCGGCGTCACCAGCGCGGTGCCGCTGATCGAACAGCCGCTCGCCGCCACCTATAACGGCCGCGCGGAGGCGGTGCTGGTCCGCGGCATGCGCGTCGACGACATCCGCCGCAACTCGACGATCCAGGACAAGGTTCTGATGGGGTCGCTCCAGTCGATCACGCAAGGGTCCGGCCGGATCGCGATCGGCTCGCGGCTCGCCGAGTCGCTCGGCGCGCAGGTCGGCTCGGACATCTCGCTGTTCAGCCCGCAGGGCCAGACTACGCCGTTCGGCACCGTGCCGCGCATCGTCAGCTACAAGGTCGGCGCGATCTTCGAGATCGGCGTCTACGACTATGACAAAGCGTATATCATCATGCCGATCGAGGATGCGCAGACGCTCCTCCTGATGGGTGACGCCGCGGGCATGGTCGAGCTGAAGACCGTCGATGCGGACAAGGTCGGCGAGATCCTGCGGCCGCTCGCCGAGAAGATCGGCGGCCGCGCGGTCATCCAGGACTGGCGGACGATGAACGCGCAGCTGTTCGAGGCCTTGGCGGTCGAGCGCGTCGCGATGTTCACCGTGCTGTCGATCATCATCCTCGTCGCGGTGTTCAACATCCTGTCCTCGCTGATCATGCTGGTCCGCGCCAAGACTCGCGACATCGCGATCCTGCGGACGATGGGCGCGACGCGCGGCGGGCTGATGCGGATCTTCATCGTCGTCGGCACGACGATCGGCGCGCTCGGCACGCTCGCCGGGCTCGGGCTCGGCTTCGTCTTCCTGTTCTACCGGCAGGGCGTGGTGAACTTCGTCCAGCTCGTGACGGGGCAGAATCTCTGGGATCCCTCGATCCGCTATCTGACCGAACTCCCGTCGAAGACCGATCCGGTCGAGATCATCGTGATCGCGCTGATGGCGCTGATCTTCAGCTTCCTCGCCACGCTCTATCCGGCCTGGAAGGCGGCGAGTACTGACCCCGTGCAGGTGCTGCGTTATGAATAATGGCCTTCCGATCGAGCGGCGCAGCGCGCAGGCGTACGACTATGTCCTGCAGACCAGCGGTCTGACCAAAAGCTTCACGCAGGGCGGCGCGACGATCGACGTGCTGCGCGGCATCGACCTCGCAATCGCACCGGGCGAGATCGTCGCGCTGCTCGGCCCCTCGGGCTCGGGCAAGTCGACCCTGCTCCAGGCGGTCGGCCTGCTCGAAGGTGGCTTCCAGGGATCGATCAAGATCGCCGGTACCGAGGCGTCGAAGCTCAACGCGCATGACCGCACGGTGGTACGCCGCGACAGCCTCGGCTTCGTCTATCAGTTCCATCACCTCCTCCCCGATTTCAACGCGACCGAGAATGTCGTCCTGCCACAGCTCGTCCACGGCGCGACGCGCGCACAGGCGGATGCGCGTGCGGCCGAACTCCTGACCCAGCTCGGGCTCGGCCACCGCCTCACGCACCGCCCCAGTCAGCTCTCAGGGGGCGAGCAGCAGCGTGTCGCGGTAGCCCGCGCGCTCGCCAACAAGCCCGCGCTGGTGCTGGCGGACGAGCCGACCGGCAATCTCGACGAGCATACCGCCGACATCGTCTTTGCCGAATTCGTCCGGCTGGTCCGCGAACAGGGCACCGCGGCGCTGGTCGCGACCCACAACGAGCGGCTCGCTGCGCGGATGGACCGCGTGTTCCGGCTGCACGAGGGCCGGCTGGCTTGAGCTGGGACGCGACACCGACGCTCGTCGGGCGTCACGTCACGCTCCGCCCGCTGGTCGCGGCGGACAAGGACGCGCTCGTGGCCGCCGCGTCTGCGGATGATCTCTGGGACCTGTTCTACGCCAATGTCGCGCTGATGAAGGCGCCCGACCGCTGGCTCGCGGCGGCGTTCGAGCAGCAGGACTTTGGCCGCGCGCGGGTCTTCGCGGTGGTCGTCGACGGCATCGTCCGCGGCAGCACCCGCTTCATGCGGATGAGCGCGGCCAACAAGCGGCTCGAGATCGGCGGCACCTTCTACGCCACCGCGGTCCAGCGCACTGGCGTCAATACCGAGGCCAAGCGGATGCTGCTCGCCCACGCCTTCGACACGCTCGGCTGCGAATGCGTCCAGATCCGCACCGACAGCCTCAACAAGCGCTCACAGGCCGCGATCGAGCGGCTCGGCGCGAAACGCGACGGCGTGTTGCGCGGGCACCAGGTGATGGCGGACGGCCGCTTGCGCGACACCATCGTCTACAGCATCCTTCGCCACGAATGGCCGGGTGTCCGTCAGAACCTGACCTATCTGCTCGCCCGACACGAGGACCGCGCATGACCATCACCGACTTCACCGTGAAGGCCGCCAACGGCACCCCCGCGTCGCTCGCGGCCTATGCCGGCAAGGTGCTGCTGATCGTCAACACCGCCTCCAAATGCGGCTTCACCCCGCAATATGAGGGGCTCGAGGCGCTCCACCGCGACTATGCCGATCGCGGGTTCGAGGTTCTGGCCTTCCCCTGCAACCAGTTCGGCGCACAGGAACCCGGCGACGCGGCAGAGATCGCGAACTTCTGCACGCTCACCTACGACGTGACCTTCCCCGTCTTTGCGAAAGTCGACGTCAACGGCGGCGAGGCGGACCCGCTGTTCGACCGCCTGAAATCGGACGCCCCCCGGCGTGCTCGGCTCGAAGGCGATCAAATGGAACTTCACCAAGTTCCTGATCGACCGCGCGGGCAAGGTCGTCGACCGCTACGCCCCCACCACCAAACCCGCCGACCTCCGCACCGACATCGAAAACCTGCTCTAGCGCGCCCTTACTACCACCCCGGCGAAGGCCGGGGCCCAGTTGGAAAGGCCACAGTAACGCAGCGCAGACCTCAGTTGGCAACGTCCCCCACCCGGGCCCCGGCCTCCGCCGGGGTGGTCATTGTAGGCAGCACCCTCACCACAAGACTGTTCCCCCGCGAAGGCGGGGGCCCAGACTGGGCTCCCGCCTTCGCGGGAGAACAGCCTCGAACCAAAAGCCCACACACATAGACTCAACTCATCGCGTCCCACCCCGCACCCCCCCGCCATCGCGTCTGGTCGAATCACGCCGCAACGCCTACCTCTCACCCATGCATTCCGGTTACGTCCCGCTCCGCGTCTTTTCCTGCTACACCATGCTCGACGGCGCGATCGATCCCAAGGCGATCGCCAAGCAGGCGCGCGCGCTCGGCTTCCCCGCCGCCGCGCTGACCGACCGCAACGGCCTCTACGCCGCGATGGCCTATTCGGACGCCGCCAAGAAGGACGGCGTCCAGCCCGTCATCGGCGTGATGCTCGGGCTCAGCCGCCCCGACATGCCCGACGGCATCGCCACCCCGTTCGACTGGATCGCGCTCTACGCACAGAACGCGAAGGGCTATGACAATCTCTGCGCGCTCGTCTCGATGGCGCATCTCGACCGCCCGATCGAGATGCCCGCGCATGTCGATTTCGCCGCGCTCGAGCGCCATGCCGACGGGCTGATCGCACTGACCGCGGGCGGCGAGGGCGGTCTCGCCCGGCTGTTCGCGGAGGGCCAGCCCGACCGCGCCCGCGCCTATCTAGACCGCCTCCAGGGCCTGTTCGGCGACCGCCTCTACATCGAACTGTCACGCCGCGGCGACGCGACCGAGATCGCCGCCGAGGACGCGCTGATCGACATCGCCTACGACCGCAACCTGCCGCTGGTCGCGACAAACCCGTGCTGCTTTACCGAAAGCGCGTTCGGCGACGCGCACGACGCCATGCTCTGCATCGCGCATTCGACCTATGTCGAGACCGAGGACCGCATCCGCAGCTGCCCCGAAGCGTGGATGAAGCCCGCGCCGGTGATGCACGAGATGTTCGCCGACCTGCCCGAGGCGATCGCCAACACTTTGGTCGTAGCCCAGCGCTGCGCGGTCATGGCGCCCTACCGCAAGCCGATCCTTCCCAGCCTCGCCGGCGATATCGAGGGCGAGGCGAAACTGCTCCGCGACGACGCCGAGGCCGGGCTCGAAAAGCGTCTGGCACGCATCACCGAGCTGCACGGAGAGGCCGAGGACGGCTGGCGCGACGTCTATCGCGCGCGGCTCGCCTTCGAGGTCGACGTGATCGTCCAGATGGGCTTTCCCGGCTATTTCCTGATCGTCGCCGACTTCATCAAATGGGCGAAGGATCACGACATTCCGGTCGGTCCGGGCCGTGGCTCGGGCGCAGGCTCGGTCGTCGCCTGGGCGCTGACGATCACCGATCTCGATCCGATCAAGCTCGGCCTGCTGTTCGAGCGCTTCCTGAACCCGGAACGCGTGTCGATGCCCGATTTCGACATCGACTTCTGCGAAACCCGCCGCGGCGAGGTGATCCGCTACGTCCAGGAGAAATACGGCCGCGATCAGGTCGCGCAGATCATCACCTTCGGTAAGCTGAAGGCACGCGCGGTGCTGAAGGACACCGGCCGCGTGCTGCAGATGAGCTATGGCCAGATCGACCGGCTGGCGAAGCTCGTCCCCAACCACCCGACCGATCCCTGGACGCTCGAGCGCGCGCTGAACGGCGTCGGCGAACTCGCCAAGGAATATGCCAACGACAATGGCGTGCGAAAGCTGCTCGATCTGGCGATGAAGCTGGAGGGGCTGCCGCGCCACTCGTCGACGCATGCCGCCGGCGTGGTGATCGGCGACCGCCCGCTCGCGCAGCTCGTCCCCCTCTATCGCGATCCGCGTTCGGACATGCCCGTCACGCAGTTCGACATGAAATATGTCGAGGGCGCAGGCCTCGTGAAGTTCGACTTTCTCGGGCTGAAGACGCTCTCGGTGCTCCAGAAGGGCGTGCAATTGCTCGCCAAGCGCGGGATCAAGGTCGATCTCGACGCGCTCGAATGGGATGACGCGGGCGTCTACGCGCTGCTCCAGAAGGGCGACACGGTCGGCGTGTTCCAGCTCGAATCGGAGGGGATGCGCCGCACGCTGTCCGCGGTCCGCCCGTCCAACTTCGGCGACATCATCGCGCTCGTCTCGCTCTACCGACCGGGCCCGATGGACAATATCCCGTCGTTCGGCCGCCGCAAGAACGGCACCGAGACGATCGAATATCCGCACCCCGCGCTCGAATCGATCCTGTCGGAGACCTACGGGATCTTCGTCTACCAGGAACAGGTCATGCAGGCCGCGCAGATCCTCGCGGGCTTCTCGCTCGGCGGCGCCGATCTGCTGCGCCGCGCGATGGGCAAGAAGATCAAGGCCGAGATGGACGCGCAGCGCGCGATCTTCGTCGAGGGCTGCGCGAAGGTGAACAATATCCCGAAGGCGAAGGCCAACGAACTGTTCGACCTGATCGACAAGTTCGCAGGCTACGGCTTCAACAAGAGCCACGCCGCCGCCTATGCGCTGCTCGCCTACCAGACCGCGTGGCTGAAGGCGCATCACCCGCACGAATTCTTCGCCGCCTCGATGTGCTACGACCTGCACCAGACCGACAAGCTCGCGATCTTCACCGACGACATGCGTCGCCTCGGCATCGCCACGCTGCCGCCCTGCATCAATGCGAGCCAGGCCGAGTTCGACGTCGAGGTGAAGGACGGCGAACCCGCGGTCCGCTACGCTCTCGGCGCGCTCAAGTCGGTCGGCGAAGGCGCGATGGAGAAGCTCATCGTCGAGCGCGTCCAGAACGGCCCCTTCGCCGGGCTCGACGATCTTGCCAAGCGCGTCGACCCGCGACTGCTCAACAAGCGCCAGCTCGAGACGCTCGCTGCCGCGGGCGCGTTCGACGGGTTCGAGCCCAATCGCGCCGGGATCCACGCCACCGCCGAGACGATCCTCGCGATCGCCGCGCGCACCCACGCCGCCAAGACCAGCGGGCAGGGTGGTCTGTTCGGCGATGCGGAACCCGCGGGCGACGCGATCAAGCTGCCGCCCTCGGTCCGCTGGACGCTCAGCCAGCGCATGGATCAGGAGAAGGAGGCGTTCGGCTTCTACTTCTCCGCACACCCCGTCGACCGCCACCGCCACATCGCCAACAGCCACGGCGCGCGCGCCTATACCGCCTTGTCGGAGCTCAACATCCCCGACGACGGCAGCCGCGCGGGCGCGACGATGGCGGTGCTCGTCGAGGATGCGCGCTACCGCACCTCGGCGCGCGGCAAGCGCTTCATGATGGCGCAATGCTCGGACGCCAGCGGCCAGTTCATGGCGACCTGTTTCGACGATCAGGTCTCGAAGGATCTTGAGGACGCCGCCAAGGCGGGCGGTTGCGGGCTCATCACCGTCGAGCTCGACCGCAAGCCCGGCGAGGACACGCCGCGCGTCAGCATCAAGCGGATCCAGCCGTTCGAGGGGCTCGCCAACATCGCGCGCTTCCAGGTCGTCGTGACGATCTCGGACATGGCCGCCTTCGCCGGGCTCGCGTCCTTGCTCGCCGATCACCGTGGCGCCCGCGGCGAGGTGCGGGTCCGCGCGATGCTCCCCGACGGCGAGGTCAGCATCCTGCTCGGCCGCGATTTCCTGCTCGACGGCGAGCTTGCAGAGCACATCGAGTCGTTGCACGGTGTGACAAAGGTGGAGCTCAAGACCTCGGAAACGCGGCTGGCTCTCGTCGGATAACAGCTTGGGAGAGCGACGATGCTGGGTGGAATGCAGGACTTCGAGCTTCGCGTCCCCCGGCTGATCGACCATGCCGCGCGCGAACATGGCCGCCGCGAGATCGTCAGCTACTGGGCCGACGGCCGCGAGACCCGCACCGACTGGTCCGGCATCGCACGTGACGCGAAGAAGCTTGCCCAAGCGCTTGAAAAGCTTGGCGTCCGTCCCGGCGACCGGGTCGCGACGCTCGCGATGAACCACGCGCACCACCTGATCGCCTGGTATGGCACGATCGGGATGGGCGGGGTGATCCACACGATCAACCCGCGGCTGTTCGACGAACAGCTCGTCTATATCGCCAACCACGCCGAAGACCGGGTGATGCTCTACGACAAGGCCTTCCAGCCCATCGTCGACCGGCTGCGCGGCCAATGGTCCAGCATCCGCCACTATGTCTGTTTCGACGATCTCGGCCCCGACGGCTTTCGCGCGCTGCTCGACGAGCAGGATGGCGACTATGCCTGGGTCGAGGGGCCGGAGCGCGATCCGTGCATGCTCTGCTATACCAGCGGCACCACCGGCAATCCCAAGGGCGTGCTCTACACGCACCGCTCGACGCTGATCCACGCGATGGCGGAGGTCGCGCCCTGGGTGTTCGATCTGTCCCCCAGCGCGGTCGTGCTGCCCGTCGTGCCGATGTTCCACGCCGCCGCCTGGGGGCTGCCCTTCGCCTGCGCGCTGTCGGGGGCGAAGGTGGTCTATTCGGCGATCAACGATCCCGGCGTCCTGTGCCGGCTCATGAACCAGGAGCATGTCACGCATTCGGCGGGCGTGCCGACCGTCTGGCTCGCGCTGTTCGGGCATATCGACGCGACCGGCGAGGCGCCCGAGCATCTGAAGCTGGTGACGATCGGCGGCGCCGCGGCCCCGCGCGCGATGATCGACCGGATCATGACCATGGGCGCGTCCGTCAAGCATCTCTGGGGCATGACCGAGACCTCGCCGATCGGCACCGCGGGCTTCGCGCCGCCGCACTGGGACATGATGACGCATGACGAGAAGCTCGATCTCGTCACCAAACAGGGCAGCGTCCCCTTCGGCATCGAACTGCGCATCATCGACGATCAGGGGCAGGTGCTGCCGCGCGACGGCTCGATCGCCGGCTCGCTCCAGGTCCGCGGCCCCTGGGTGGTGCAGCGCTATTTCGGCGCGGACAGCGATGCGGTCGATGCGGAGGGCTGGTTCGACACCGGCGACGTGGCGATGCTCCACACCGACGGCACGATGCAGATCACCGACCGGTCGAAGGACGTCATCAAGTCGGGCGGCGAATGGATCAGCTCGGTCGATCTCGAAAACGCCGCGATCGGCTGCCCCGGCGTCGCGGAGGCCGCCGCGATCGGCATCCACCACCCCAAATGGGACGAGCGCCCGCTGCTGATCGTCGTCCGCAAACCCGGCAGCACCGTCACCGACACCGCGATCCGCGATCACCTGGCGCAGCACGTCGCCAAATGGTGGCTCCCCGACGCGATCGTCTTCGTCGACGAACTGCCCCACACCGCGACGGGCAAACTCCTGAAAACCGCACTGCGCGAACGCTTCAAGGACTTCACGCTGACGCCCGCCTGACACCCCGCGCTAGACCTTCCGCGGCGTCCGCTTCGCCTTGCGGACCCGCGGCTCGACCAGCATGTCCGCCGCCGCCTTGATCTCCTGCCGCAGTTCGTCGCGCTTCTCGTGGATCGACGCGATCACCGGCCCCATCGCGACGCCCAGGTCGACCAGCACCGCCTCCGCCAGCTGCAGCGAGCTCTCCAGCGTCTCCGGCACCGCATCGGTCACGCCTGCGCGGTACAGCTCGGCGGCATGCGCGGTATCGCGGGCGCGCGCGACGATCGGCAAATTGGGCGCCAGCAACCGCACCCGCCGCGCCAGCCGCACCGTCAGCACCGGGTCGTCCATCGTCAGGATCAGCGCCTTGGCGGTATCCAGCTTCAGCCGGTCGACCAGCTCGAGCCGCGCGACGTCGCCGAACAGCACCGGATGCCCCTGCGCCCGCGCGGCCTCGACCGAATCGATATCCGCCTCGACCGCGACATAGCGCTGGCCGTGGACCGCGAGCATGTCCGCGACCATCCGCCCGACCCGGCCGAAGCCGATCACCACCGTCCCCGGACCCTCCTCGTCGATCTCGACATCGCCCGCATCCGCGGTCGACCGGCTTTCCAGCTGACGCGACACGGTGCGGCCGAGCTTGGCGAGCAGCGGCGTGATCGTCAGCCCGATCGCGGTCACCGTCTGCCAGAAGCTCGCGGTCGACGGCAGGATCAGCTGCGCCTGTGCCGCGGTCGCCAGCACGATCAGCGTCGTCTCGGACGGGCTGCCCATCAGCAGCCCCGTCTCCGCCGCCACCCCGCGCCGCGAATTGGCGACGCGCAGGAACAGGAACGTCACGACCGCCTTGGTCGCCACCACCCCCGTCACCGCGAGCAGCAGCGACGGCCAGTTCTGCGCGATCAGCCGCAGGTCGAGGCTCATCCCCACCGTGATCAGGAACACGCCCAGCGCCAGCCCCTTGAACGGCGCGGTGATCACCTCGACCTCGCTGTGATATTCGGTTTCCGCGATCAGCAGCCCGGCGAGCAGCGCGCCGACGATCGGCGACAGCCCCGCCGCGGTCGTCGCCACGCTCGCCACGATCACCACCAGCAGCGACGCCGCAAGGAACAGCTCGGGGCTCTTGGTCCGCGCCGCCTGCCCGAACAGCCGCGGCAGGATCAGCCGCCCGCCGACATACATCGCCACCACCGTGGCCGCGCCGCGGAGCGCGACGCCTGCCAGGTTGCTCCACCCGTCCGCGGTCGCGGTCGGGGCGAGCGCGCCCAGCACGAAGATCAGCGGCACCAGCGCCAGATCCTCGAACAGCAGCATCGCGAACGCCCCGCGCCCGACCGCGCCGGTCGTCCCGACCAGCGGCAGCACCAGCGCGGTCGACGACAGCGCCAGCGCAAAGCCCAGCCCGATCGCGCCCGCCCAGCCTTGCCCGATGAAATGCAGCGCGACCGCGATGATCATCGCCGACCCGATCAGCTCGGCAGCCCCGGTTCCGAACACCAGCCGCTTCATCGACCAGAGCCGTCGGAACGACAGCTCGAGCCCGATCGAGAACAGCAGCAGGATAATCCCGAACTCGGCGAACGGCTCGATCGCCTCGGGGTTGGAAATCGTCAGGTAATAGAGCCACGGCACCGCCCCGGTGAGCGAACCCAGCCCCGCCGGCCCGACCAGCAGCCCGACCAGGATGAACCCGATCACCGGACTGACCCTGAACCGCGCAAACGCCGGAATCACGAGCCCCGCCGCACCGAGAATGACGAGTGTGTCGCTGAAACCCTGATTGTCGAGCCGTAATGCCATCCCCCCGACCTTAGGCGACGCCTCCCCGATTCGTCAGGGAATAATACCGCCCCACCGCCGCGCGGTTCGCCCTTCTGAGAGCGGCAGGCGCGGGGGGGCGAGCCGGGCTGGGCTGAGGCGGGCCGACCCAAGCCAAGCCGGGCCGAGCAATGCCGGGCATGGAACACCGACACCCACCCCCAACCCGTCATCCTGACGAAAGTCAGGACCCAGAGCCAAGCAGCGCACCGCCCGTAACACTGGATCCTGACTTCCGTCAGGATGACGGCGGTGGCGGGCGCAGGGCGGGGCGCGGCGCAAAGCAGGCAGCTATTGACCAGCGCAAACCGAAGCTGCGCAAAGCCGAGCCCCGCTACTCGGCAACCACCCACGCCTCATCCCCCAACCCGTCATCCTGACGAAAGTCAGGATCCAGAGCCAAGCAGCGCACCGCCTGTAACCCTGGGTCCTGACGTTCGTCAGGATGACGGCGGAGAGGGCTAGGACCGGAAAGCTAAATCAGGGGAGTCGGAGAGCCGGGCGGGCCCTCGACGCCGGGCCGGCCGAGCCTCGCAGAGCCGCGAGCGCGCGGCGTCACGGAAGGCGGCCACCACCCAACCCGCCACCCAAAAAAAAGGCCCCTCCCGTTTCCGGGAGGGGCCGTCCGTCACGCCCAGTTGGCCATTTCGGCTTCGAGGTTCGAGCGGACCTGCTCGAAGAACTGCTCGGTCGTCATCCAGGGCTGGTCCGGCCCGATCAGGATCGCGAGATCCTTGGTCATGTGGCCGTTCTCGACCGTCTGGACGCAGACGCGTTCGAGCGTCTCGGCGAACTTCGTCACGTCGGGCGTGTCGTCGAACTTGCCGCGATACTTGAGACCACCGGTCCAGGCGAAGATCGACGCGATCGGGTTGGTCGAGGTCGCCTTGCCCTGCTCGTGCATGCGGAAGTGACGCGTGACCGTGCCGTGCGCGGCCTCGGCCTCGACGGTCTTGCCGTCCGGAGTCAGCAGGATCGAGGTCATCAGGCCCAGCGAGCCGAAGCCCTGTGCGACCTGGTCCGACTGGACGTCGCCGTCATAGTTCTTGCACGCCCACACGAACTCGCCGTTCCACTTCAGCGCCGATGCGACCATGTCGTCGATCAGGCGATGCTCGTAGACGATGCCCGCTTCCTTGAACTTGTCCTTGAATTCGCTCTCGAAAACCTCGGCGAAGAGGTCCTTGAAGCGGCCGTCATAGGCCTTCAGGATCGTGTTCTTGGTCGACAGGTACACCGGCCATTTCAGGTTCAGGCCGTAATGCATCGACGCACGCGCGAAATCCCGGATCGAGTCGTCGAGATTGTACATCGCCATCGCGACGCCCGCCGACGGGAACTGGAACACTTCGCGGTCGATCGTCGCGCCGTCATCGCCTTCGAACACCAGGCGCAGCTTGCCGGGGCCGGGGACGAGGAAATCGGTCGCGCGATACTGGTCGCCGAACGCATGGCGGCCGACGACGATCGGGTGGGTCCAGCCCGGGATCAGGCGGGGGACGTTCTTGATCACGATCGGCTCGCGGAAGATCGTCCCGCCCAGGATGTTGCGGATCGTGCCGTTCGGCGACTTCCACATCTTCTTCAGGCCGAATTCGGTCACGCGCTGCTCGTCGGGCGTGATCGTCGCGCACTTGACCGCGACGCCGTGCTTCTGCGTGGCGAGCGCGCTGTCGATCGTCACCTGGTCGTCGGTCGCGTCGCGATGCTCGACGCCGAGATCGTAATAATCGAGCTGGATGTCGAGATACGGCTTGATCAGGCGCTCGCGGATCCATTCCCAGATGATCCGGGTCATCTCGTCGCCGTCGATCTCCACGATCGGATTCTTAACCTTGATCTTCGCCATATATCGTCCTCGGGGGAGGGGGTTGGGGGAGCGTCTAGGGGAGCCGGCCCCGCCGATCAACCGTCGGGCGCGCCCCGATCGACTGCCGAATGTCGCGCGAAGCAACCTCGAGCAACCTCGCGCAACCCCCGGTCCTGTCGCGAAAAGGCTGTTCATCGTTGTATCGCGCGTCCGGCACGGATAGACCCGCACGCTATGGCATCGCTCGACAAGCCGCCCGTCACGACCTCCACGGTCAAATGGCGATTTCCCGCAGTCCATCCGGAAGGCTATAAATACGTCGCCATCGCGACCGGCATCACATTGCTGCTGACGATGCTCAGCCATGTGCTGTTCTGGCCGATGGTCGGCGTCGTGATCTGGGTCGCGACCTTTTTCCGTGACCCCGTTCGCACCACGCCGCAGGGCGAGGGGCTGATCGTCGCCCCCGCCGACGGGCTGATCACGATGATCCAGCGCGTCCCCATCCCGCGCGAACTCGCCGGCGAGAATGGTCTCGGCGATGCACCGCTGGTGCGCGTGTCGATCTTCATGTCGGTGTTCGACGTGCACATCAACCGCACGCCGATCGCGGGCACGATCCGCCAGGTCGTCTATATCTCGGGCAAGTTCCTCAACGCCGATCTCGACAAGGCGTCCGAGGAAAATGAGCGCCAGCATTTCGTGGTCGAGGATCGCAACGGCATGCGGATCGGCTTCACCCAGATCGCCGGGCTCGTCGCGCGTCGCATCCTGGGCTTCGTCAAGGCGGGCGACATGGTCGCGGTCGGCCAGCGGATCGGGCTCATCCGATTCGGCAGCCGCGTCGACGTCTATCTCCCCGATCATGTCGTCCCCCAGGTCTGTCTCGGCCAGCGCAGCATCGCCGGCGAGACCGTGCTCGGCCGTGTCGGCGGCGTGCCCGTCGGCGGCATTGCCCAGTGATCGATGGTCCTGCGATCGATGGTCCTTCGAATGATCGACCAGAGCATGATGGTCCTTTGAATGATGGTCCGGTGAACGATCGGGACGGGACGTCTTACGGATCCGTCAGCCGCGCGGACGAGTCGCAGGCGGCGGGACGTGCGATGCGGG
>NZ_JRVI01000259.1:0-25351 GCF_000783375.1 Sphingomonas sp. Ant20 | reverse complement strand
GACAGAACGGACTGGCCCTCGCACTACGCGAGCTGGGCCGCCTCGAACGCTCCATTTTCATGCTCGACTGGCTGCGCGACATCGACCTGCGCCGGCGCACCCAGGCGGGCCTCAACAAAGGCGAAGCCCGCAACGCGCTCGCCCGCGCGCTCTTCTTCAACCAGCTCGGCGAACTGCGCGATCGTCGGTTCGAGAACCAGACCTATCGCGCCTCCGGCCTCAACCTGCTCGTCGCCGCCATCATCTTGTGGAACACTCGCTATCTCGAAATGGCGCTGGCGGACATCGGCACAGCCGACGAAATCGCACGCCACATCGCGCCATTGGGCTGGGAGCATATCTCGCTGACCGGTGACTATAGCTGGAATGTTGAAGATCAACCCGATCCGGACGCCTTGCGACCGCTGCGCGCCGTCAACTCCCTACTTGCCGCGTGACGTTCGCTATCCGTTCGCCCTTTCCGTGCAGATACGTCACTTTCGTGTAGTCACCCCTCCTACGGACAGCAGCATGTCGGCCGCGCCCTGCTCACCCCCGATGAAGTTCGCACACTCCGCCCTGACCGGCAGCTCCTGTTCCTCGCCGGGCAGCGGCCGATCATCGCCGCCAAGCTGCGCTACTATGACGATCGCGAGTTCGCAGGACGGTTCGATCCGGCGTGATCGATCGCGGCTGCTCGCTCAGTCGCAGACCAACGGGCCGATTTAAGCCTTGCTGGTGGCGCTCGCCGCGATCGACGCACCGGAAGACGTTAAAAGCCCCTTCTTTGCCCTCACCGCGCTCCTGGCGGTCGCTGGGGCATGTTCCCGCCCCGACCCTCCTGACTCTTTCCTCGCCTAACCAGCGGCGCAAGCGCCGCTCTTGTGACGCCGAAGGCGGCACGAAACGAAAGTGTATCGGCCATCGGCCGATTCCATTTGAACTTCTTTGTTGGCTGTCGTGCGAGACGCTGACGTTAAAGGATTCTGTTAAATAAGAATCTTTAAGAGAGTTAAGCGTCAAAAAACGCCCTGACTCCTCTCTTTATATCAGTAGTTTAGCGGCATGGTCGGTGGGTGAAACCCCGTGATTCGGTGTGTGAAACCCCGATAGTGCGGTGGGTGATCCCCCGACGAAAAGGTGGGTGAAACCCCGACTCCGTAGGTGTCGAATATGGTCTCCCACATCGGTTATCCACAACTAGGTCGGTTCCTTGGCAACCCTTTGGCCGTAGTGAGTCGCTCGGCTTGGGCTGACCGGTGGGTGAAACCCCGATAGTTGGAGGATGCGGTGTGTGAAACCCCGATAGTCAGCGCCGGCCGGCAAGCCGGTCCATGCGGGCGTCCACCTCCTCCGTTCGTCGGCGATCGGCGTCAACGCGGGCGCGCCGCTCGTCCTCGGCGCGCATCTTTTCGGCTAGTGCCAGCGCCTCGGCCTCGCCGCGCCGTCTGAATAGCACGGCAGGGCTTTTGCCGGCCGTCTCGGTCGTCTCCATCGTATAGTCGGGGAGCTGGTCGGCTTCGATCACTCGCCGGAGCATCCGATTGAACTCCTTGGGCTGGGCGTCGCTGCCGGTCTTATCGCGTAACAGCTCCACCCGGCACACCCACCCACCCTGCTGCGAGCCAACATGCTTGCGCGCGATGCGATACAGCGCCCGCTCCAGCCCTCCGGACAGGAGGAAATAGTCGGGGTGCATGGTGAGCAACGACTTCTCGTTGACGATCCCCTCGTAAACCCAATCCGAAAGGGTCAGCGTCATGCCGCGCGGCTGCTCGGTCTCGGCGTCGGTGTCGAAGGTCCAGCTATCGAGCCAGTTGAACCCGGCCTTCTGCCGGCGCGCCGATGCGCGGATCGAGGTCGTGATGGAAGTCGTCTGGAGCCGAAGCAACGCCGCCTGCAACTCCTGATAGTCCCTGCCCCCGGTGCTGCGCTTTATCGCTCGCAACAGGTCGTAGGGCGTCGTGGTCAGCGTGCGTGGCAGGTCGTTCAAGCCCTGCTGCTTCATGCGATTGAGCGTGGACGCCGCCCATATCAGAATATCGGCGTCCCATATCGTCGCCATGCCGTAGTCGGGAATGGCCTGCACGCGCACCCACGCCTCGCCGTCCGGGCTGCGATACTCGATTGGCTTTAATCGCTTGCGCTTCTGGAGTGAGAAGAACGGCCGCTCCATGACCTCGCGCTGGTCGCGAAGCGGAAGGTCGCCCAGCGCCGGGATGAACAGGTCAAACTCGGGGTTGGGATCGCGCCGCTTGCTCACGGCGCGAACCTGGTGTGGCCCCGCTTGACCAAATACTGGCGAAGCAGGCGTTCGGTGATGACGGTGAGCGGTTCCCCGCCTTCCTCCACGCTAAGCTGGCGAAGCGCGCGGTGCATGTCCTCGGGAATGTGGATCAACACCGGCTTCTTGCCCGGATGGCTGCTGCGCGGGGGCGGTGCTGCTGATGCCGACGTGTCGCCCGAACGCCGCGACCGGCGCGGCGTTGCCGCCCGTTGCGGCTCGGGGATGACCGCGGGATCGGGAGCCGGAACCGGAACCGGAACCGGTTCCTCGGCCTCATCGTCGAAGATGCTGGCGAGCGCGGAAGGCTTCTTCGCCATTATGCTGCCTCGCTTACTGGCTTAGTCGTAAAACCGCTTAGTCGCTTAGCCTCGTCATACGCGGCGCGCAGCTCGGCCGCTGCCTTGCTATCCGGCTCCGTCTCAGCTGCGGTGCGTCCAAGCGGCGTCGCCTTGTAGAAGTCCTTGCGGAAGTGAAGGCGACTGTCGAACATGGTCACGCCCTTGGCCGCAAACCCGGCATGGGCCTCCTGCCCCTCCCCGCCCTGGTGCGGAACCTGGGTTAAGATGACGGCGAACGGGGTGCCGGCCTGTTGCACCTGCTTGACGGTCTGCAACACCGAATGAACGTCCAGCCCGCGCGGCGCGACGGGGATGATGACGAAATCCGCTTGCTCGGCCGCGAGCATGGCGATGTCCTTCGAGTTCGCCGGCGTGTCGATGATGATAAGGTCGATCTTGCCGCTGCCGCGCCCACGCGAGACGTGGAGCGGCAGGCCGGCAACGCTGCTGTCTTTCACCGTCACGTCGTCGTCGTCGCGGCGCTCCGACCAGTAGAGCGCAGACCCTTGCCGGTCGTCGGCATCGAGGATGACGACGGACGCCCCTTCCCGCGCCGCCTCGACGGCGAATCCGGTCGAGAGGGTGGTTTTGGATTGCCCACCCTTTTGCGCGATGACGGCCCATACCTGCATGGTTGCAACTCCTACTAAGCGGCGAAGCGACTTATGCCGCTTAGCCGCTTAATCGTAAAGGGTCTTAGTCGCTTAGCTGCCGCCTCCTTGTCGTCGCCGATCGGGTCGTGACGCATCGGCCCGGATGATTGCCGTTGCCGGGAAGGCAAAGCAGCGCTCCCATTTCCCAATCTGACGGAAATTTTGGCCGGCGTCGCCGGAGACCTGATGCGGCCCTCGGCCTGCCCGCGCGAGCGAGCGATCGTTGCCAGTCAGGGGTGAGACGCCAGCACGGCGGCTCGGTCGAAGCGTGGCGGAAAGATAGCGCGCGGCCACGCAAAGGCGCGCCTCACTCTATTTACAAACTGTTTTTACAAACTATGTCTACAAACACACCGTACAAAGGAGCCGTTATGAATCCCTTAGCAAGGCCGACTGCCGAAACCTCCCCCACCATGCAGAACTATCCGCCCCCTACGCATCTGAAGCATACCCCCCATTTTCATGCTTCCCTACGAGCCATTCGACGGTGCTCGAAGCAACGATACCGACGCCCTCTATCTGTCAATCGGCCTCGCCCAATATCGTGAGGAGGAGGATACCGATCAGCTCAGCGCAAAGGTCTGGCGCATGCCCGAAGACAAGTGGAGCCGGTTAAGCGAGGAGATTCCTCTTCACCGCTTGGCCGACTTGTGCATCCTGCTGACCAAGACGTTCTATCAAAGCCACCAATCCAGAGCGACGAATCCCGTCGCGGTCATGCCTGCGGGCACATTTGAAAATCAGAACGAGGCGATCGAGCTGCGTCGCATGACAGACGTTCCCGATGCCTTTGCAGACGAAGAGGATGATCGGCTGAAGCGTCGTTTGCGCCGGTTGCGTGATGAGCTGATCGCGGCCGATCTGACATGACCGTCACTTCCCTGTTTTTCTTATCTTCAAACCTTTCCGGCGCGCTGCGGCTCGTGCGGGGCGTTGGATACACGCAACATGGCAAGTAAGCCCCGCTACCCTATCATCATCAATCCCGGCGACGTGCTGCTGTGCGAGTTCGGCCCCGATCCTCGCCAGCCCGGCACCTATCCGCTGGGAAGCGGTCCGATCTCGCTGCCACCGGAAATGATCAAGCAACGCCATGCCGTCGTCATCGCCACGCCCTCGCCTGGTCTGGCGATCATCGCACCATTCAGCACGCGCGAGCCGGTCCCGCTCAAGCCGTTCCATGTCCATATTCCGGTCGGCAGCTATCCCTTTTTCAGCCGCGATAGCTGGCTCAAGGGCGATATGATGCAGGTGGTCAGCAGGGACCGACTTGACCGCCTCTTCTTCAATGGCCGTCATCAGCGTGCCGCCTTGTCGGCCGCTGATTTAAAGGCCGTAAGGACTGCCGCGCTTGGTGCCTTAGGCCTAAGTCGCCTCGCTCCGCACCTCTAGGTGTTGACGATGGCTCAACTGAAAGTTGAATCTTAAACCCGCTTGGCCTATATGGGTCTCGTTCGCGGTACCCATTCCGCATTGAAGATCGTTCAGAACCCCCGTTGGCAGCAATGCCAGCGGGGTTCTCGCTTAAAGGGATCAGGAGCAAGAGCCTCGCCCTAGATCAGCACCCGCTCCACCTCGTCCAGCGTCACGTCGTCGGGACGGCGATCGTACAGCTGGGTAGTACGTGTCGAGGCGTGGTTCGCCATCGTCGCCGCACGCTCCAGCGTGCCGCCATTTTTTAGATAGGCGGTAATGCCGGTCGCGCGGAAGGAATGGTTCCCGATTGCCGTCTCGATCTTAGCCGCGCTGGCGCGGCGGCGCACCATCTGGAACGCGCTAGCCTGGGGCAGGGGGGTTTCGCTTAGTCGCTTAGTCCCGCGCCCGATCGTGCGAAACAACGGCCCCTTGCGGTCTTCGCGAAGCGCACAGCCGTCGAGGTAGGCGGACAGATACTCTTCCAGATTATGGTGGCACGGCATCTCGTGGCGCTTGCCGCCCTTTTCGTGAAGCCGCACCCAGAGGCGCCGGTTCTGCACGAACACGTCCTCCACCCGCATCCCCAACGCCGCACCGATCCGCGCGAACGAATAGACCATCAACCCGATCAGCGCCCGGTCGCGCAAACCTGCCGGCGTCGTCACGTCGATCACGTCCAGCAATCTCCGCGCTTCTTCGGGAGCCAGCACCGGGGTCTTGCCGCGCCGGACGCTGTGTGCCGGCCCACGTACCGACGCGGCCGGGTTCGTTGCCACGACCTGGCCTGTCACCAGCCAGTCGAACAGGTGGCGCACGCCCGCAAGCCGCTGCTTGACGGTAGGCGCGCTCACGTCGCGCCCCAGCACTTCAATCCAGGCCGCGACGTGAAGCGGCTGCACGTCGGCAATCGACGCCACGCAACGCGCGTCGCACCAGGCCAAAAACTCGCCCGCTGCACGCGCATAAGCGCGACGCGTATGCGCGTTGCGGATAGTGACTGCGAAGAACTCTAGGAAGCGCATCTGTGCGCGATCATCAGCCGACGCGATCAGCGCCGGCAGCGCCAGCACGGGCGAGGACAGAGCGACGAGCTGGTTCAACGGCCAAAGCCACCGCCACGGAACATAGCCTGCTCCTGCTGCCATTGAGCCTGTACCCGCTCGCTCTCTGCTTTTGCCTCCTCCCAAGTGGCAAAGGGTCCGTGAGGCGTGCCAGCCTTCCCCTCGACGAAATAGCCGCCTTCGCCTTTGTTGCGAGGTTGCGTGATGAGCGGTCCGTTGCCGCTACCGATCCTGATATCTCCAAACGCCATGCCAATCTCCTACATACGATAAAGGACATTATCATATGTAGTGGCGTGAAGGAATCCTCGGTCGATGTGAAAGACAGATTTGAGAGACGCCACGGGCCGGGTGGGTGAGAGTTGCGGTCCGCGGCGTTCTTCCAACAACTGACCGTTTTGCAGGAGGCGCTAATTTAACGTCGTAGTCCTGCTAGTGCTGCAACGTCATCGCCGCCGCCTGCTGGAGCGGCAATCAGGTCAAACAGCTCGCCGTTGACACGTCGCAACTCTTCCGGATTGGCCTGAGACACGGCTGAACGACCTTGTAAAATCAATTTGTCAAACGCGCTCGGATCGGTCGAGGCGCTGCGCTGCTCCGCGAGATGCTCAAACTGAGCCGCGAGGAACGTCGGATCGGAGAGGAGTATGGCCCAATTCAAGGTGTCCATGCCATCGATCGCGCGCTCGGCCAAATCGATATCATGCCGATCTAGCGCGTCTTCGGCAGTTGCACGTTGCTGGTCGAAGCGCCCTTGCGCGCCCTCAGTCATAAAGCCCTGAGTATGTTGGTACGCACGCTCGACTCGGCTTAGTTCGGACCGCAAAACAGAGGTGCGCAGGTCGGAACGGTGCCGCAAACGCGACATGTCTTGTCGAAGATGTCGCGCCTCCTCCGTGATGGATCGGAACCCATCTGGATCATGTGTGTCTCTCAGTCGATCAAGCTGCTCATTGAGCCTACGTCGGAGCGATCCGAGGTCGGCAGCGGCTGCGCCGTCAAGCGCTTCCGAAAGTGCTTCCAGGTCCTTGTCGACAGCTGCGATTGCGTGACCGGCAAAGGCTTCGCCTTGCGCAGAAAAGTCCAATCGAGCTAGCTCTTCCGCGTAGAAGTTGTGGTCATCGAGGTGAAGGCCCCGGCTTGGCAGCTCAATCGAACACTTAATTAGCTGACTATCGTCTACCGACCAATGAACGTTGATTTGCTCGTTTTCGGCAAGCGATCCGATCCCTTCGGGTAAGTCCGACCCGCGCAGGCGAAACGATCCAATTAGAAGATTGTTCTCTGGCTCAAGAACACCTTCTGCTTGCTCGAAGAGTTCGAAATCGATCCAGCCATCGCGAGCAAGTCGCGCGCCGATCTCAGGCTCTCTACACCCTTCTTTGGAAGGGTTTCGCCTTTCCTAATCAGCGGCAGAAGGCCATTCTTGGCGCGGCTTTCATCTCCTGTTTGGATTTTGATGGCGATCGTATGAGTGCAAGGCGCTCCGGCAGCAATGGCCGCCAATTTGGTTATCAAAAGTTCTGCCGACGCGGCGACCTGCCGATGTCCTTGAGCGTCGGTAACGGTCATGGTGACGCGCGTTTCGCCGGACCTTAGTTGCACCGTGAAGACTGGCTTGTCGGCTACTAACTGCTCGCCATAGTCGCGGCCGTCATCAGCCATCGCTGCTACTCGCAGCCCCTGCGCGCCACCTGCCGAGACAACCCTGATACGAGCTTCATCCTTAGACGTTCGGGCCTCATAGTCGTAGGATACCTCCGCGCCCGCATCGTGCCGTTGGCGCATGGCTTTGCGGCTGCTGGTCTGTGATGACCATTCCCGGCCTTCCGCATAAATTGCAGCCCCGCGGGCAACGGCGGTCATCGGATCAACTTCGAGGTCAGCGGGTACGCCCAGCTCCCGCGGTACCCGCTCGCGAACCAGCGGCATGCGCGAAGGGCCGCCGATTAAAACCACCCGATCGATGTCGTCAGCGGTATAGCCGTTACCGATTATCACCTTTCGGCATAGTGCGATTGATTGATCGATTTTATCGGTGATCAGACGCTCAAGCTCCCCGCGCGTGACTGTCACCTCAAGGAATATATCCGCCCCGCCATCGTCAGTTGCTCGTGCATCGTCCTCAGAAACGAAGATCGTCGTTTCCGTCGCAGTCGATAGCTCGATCTTTGCTCTTTCGGCGTTTGCCTTGGCGATAGCGAATAGCCGCTGGTACGCGGGCTGGCGCTGCGCGTCTGCGGGCAGTTTGTAGTTACGTGCGAGCCAAGGCCGGACCGCAGAATCGACTATCATCCGATCGAAATCGCTTCCGCCAAGCATGTTTATGCCCTCGTGTGCCTCGATTGAGACCGAACCGTTCACGGCTCGAACTAGCGCCACGTCGAAGGTGCCTCCGCCTAGATCGTACACCAAAAAGAGCCCGTTCTTGCTGCCTCGTTCGAGAGATGCGAGGGCGGCGGCAATCGGCTCTTGGAGCAGGGCGACACGCTCAAGTCCTGCGGCCTCCGCGGCGCGGATAGTCGCCTCAGACTGCATTTGGTTGAACGCTGCCGGAACGGTGATGACAGTCCCCTCTATGCCAACGGCTCCGATAGCCGCGTCGACCTGCTTGAGCAGTTGACGAAGCACCTCTGCACTGGCCTCTTCGGGGCTGATGTTGCCGTCCGCGCCGAAGGGAAGAACCGTGCTTGTGCCTAGAAGGCGCTTAAACCTCGATGCAATGCCCTTTGGCGAGGTCTGCAACTGGTCGTAGGCGCGCTTGCCGACATAACGACTGCCGCGTCGATCGGTCATTAAGACAGAAGGAAGTACGTCTTCCCCGGTGATTGTCTTAAAGAGTTCGAGCGCCCCGCTCCGATGGCCCACGATAGCCGAGTTTGATGTGCCGAGATCGATGCCGAGGTACACTTGTTATGCTCCCTTAAGGATGACTTTGCCGGATATTATTACACCTTCCGGTCCAACGATCGTCGGTTCGAGAGTGGTCTCGACAGTGAGGTTGTCGAGGTCCGCAACATCCTCCGCATTGACGGCACTCGCCGGCAGCACCGCCGACCACTGCTCGCCATCGTAGGAGATTGCTCGCATCTCCTCAGCCTCCAACAACATTGCTAATCGGCGACGCGAATAACGAAGTTGAGCGTGCCCACCCGCCTTCCTAGCGTCATCGCCGTGCTCGACCTGACGCTCGAAATTCGCCGCCAGTTTCCAAAACTCGACAGCTAACGAGGCTAGCGCATGTGTCGCATCAGCCATTTGGCGTCGGCTCGCTTTCGTATGGTTCGGAAGGCTCCGAGCCCTGTTGAGTATCCGGCTGCGTGCTTGCAGGAGGTGTTTCCTGCGTCGAATTATCGTCGTAGAACCTCCGTAAGGGCTGGTCGCGGGACGGCGGCGGAGCAGATGCGCCTTGAGGTTCGGAAGCCCATACTGACATCTTGGCGTCAGCTTCACTCCTGATCCTTGCCGCGGAGTCGGCAACTTCGGAATCGACAGCGGCCTTATCGCTTTCGGCGTAACGAGCCCCGTAACACCGGCTGTTAAACTCCTGCACCGCGGAGTTGAAGCCGGAGATGGCGTTGTTTGGCACGCGACCCTCAAGCGCGCTAAGGCGCGCTGACTCGAAAGAGCACCATCGAAGTTCGGCGCGACTTAAGACGCCATAGCTGTTCGGTGCAGGCATCCGCTCATCACCTGCATCTAATGATGAAGCCGCTTCCGTAGCGGCAGAATCAGCCGGCAAGCTGCCCGAGCCGTCGTTGATCGTGCCTCCTCCCTCGGGAACAGACATGTCTGTAACCAGACTGCTAGGTTCGGGCTGACTGCTAGGCTTACGATCGGCCTGCGCGATCGCAAAAATAGCGATCGCGCCAGTGACCGCCCATCCGATCCACTTGCCATTACGTCGCCTAAGGCGCTCGGCAATCCCATCTTGCAGCTTCCGTAGCTCGACGCGTCCTCCAACCGCGTCTGGTGAAATCGATGCCAGTATAGTCCTAGCGTCAGATAGCCGACCAGATTTCACAGCTAGAGCAAGGCGATTCGTGTCGATCGCTTCTTTCGCCGCTCGCCGGTCTGCTTCGAGCTTAGACCGGACACTTGGAGGTGGATTTGCGGCTAGCAACCACTCCACCAGGCTCAGAGCGACTTCCGATTTATCATGCTCGTTATGGAGCTCAATGGCGATGTTTCGAACCATTAGCCAAGGAATGTTCGGATCACTGACGTTGGCGAACGTCGCAGATTTAAAAGCATTGGCGAGGTTTGCGGCCAAGCCTGTTCCGTTTTGCGTTAGGTTGCCAGCATTCACGCTTGAAGCGAATGCTTTGGGCTGGTCGAGCGCTGCGTGGCACGTAGCGGCAAGCGGCTCCAAGTGACGAGCGTCGGATTGGCTGGCTAATAAGCCAGCAAGGGTTTCCGAATCTTCATCCAGCTTTTCACCAAAGGTAGGAAGGTACGCAAAGCCTGCTCTCAGCGCTTCGGTAAGCTCCTTAGCCGCAGCAAAGGCCGAGTGATCGTTCGCTAGCTCGATGGCAAGCGAGCGGATCGACCGCGCTAGTGATACAGATTTCTCATCCTCAAGGCCACGACTTGCTTCGTGAAGCAATACGGGGCGGCGTAGGGCTGCCCATTTGCCAATTTGATTGACAAGCGCTTCTCGGCTGGTAGCTCGCTGAGGGTCCTCTTTAATGTTGGAAACGTTATTCTCGATATCCCCAGCAATTAGGCTTAGCTTTGGCTCAACCAATCGTCGATAATTTCGGATCAGACCTTCTAATAGACTCGCGGCAACTTCAGACTGACCAGCTCGATATTCTAATATATCCTTACTAAGCTCTTCTGCTGCTTTGGATGAATATGCAAAGGGAGCTACCAGCTTGAATGAGATATAGTCTAGATGCTTATCTACCGCCCTTTTCCATAAATCCTCGCCGATAGGGGGTGATCCTGCAATCGCGCGAGACTCTTGCAACGTCTGCAAAGTGCTTCGGCTATCCCAAAGCAAACCACTTTTAATTATCTCAACTGACAGCGCTGGGTCTGGTTTGAGCGACACTATCGCCGCCCCGATGTTGAGCTGAGCTAAACCGGACGTTGCCTTCCAGGCTGATCGAAGAGCATCTAAATTACCCGCCAACGCCGCCGAGGCGGCCCGCCGTGCCTCTGATGGCGGCAACTCCGGAAGCCAAGCGATCTCCTCCTCGACGCGATCGCGCGCAGACAGCAAGCGTGCTCGGGCTGCGTCAAGATCGGCCGGGTCGCGGTCACTCTCGAATGCCAGACGATCTACAGCTTCATTAATAGCGTCCTTCGACGACCGCAGAGACAGCTCCAAAATCGCGAAGGCACTCGTTGCAAAACCGGTCGTCAACGCCCCCTCCGTCAATCTCTGGAACAACGGTAAGCCGTTGGAGTACCCAATGACAACCAACGGCGCCGCCCAGACGCACATTCCCCTGCTGCAATAGGCCAGTCGCGCGCACCAGCTCGCCACAATGAGCCTCGTTGCCCAATGCGGAAGGACGATCACGAAAAATCGTCAATAGCTGACCGCCCAGTTCTTTGGGTGCGAACGCGAGCAACACGGCAGCGTCTGGGATGAGTGAACGAAGGTCCGGCACTGGCAATCCCTGATATCGATGATCTGCAATGTCATACACGCATGAAACGCAACTGGCAGATGACAGCCCGACGAAGCCGCGATATCGATAGCCATAACGATCAGGGAGGAACCATCATGGCGCTAACGCCAGAACTCGGTGCATTAAAGAAAAAACTCGATGCCATTGGGCTGGCAAAACGCACGCTCGCACAGGACCGCATGCTTGCTGAACTGGATGCGATCAACAACACGCTTGAACAAAAGACGCTCCAAGAATCGACCTTTGCGTCCGTCACCAAAATGACAAGTCCAGGCGATGGTCCGTGCAGTTGCTGTGGACGCTGAAGCAGGCAGCCCCCCTGTAGAGGAAGCCCCTCAGGATATCCCCGCCCAGACCGCCAATGCCCCCAAAGGCTTTTGGGGGGTGGAACCCCGCGACGCAGAAGACGGCACTCCGGATATCAATTTCCGGGTGCTGAAGGTCGGCGCGCCCCGCGATCAACGCGACCTCAAAAACGAGGTCGAACGCGCCCTGACAATTCTGAAATCCCTTTACCGGAAACCGGAGGACTCGGGCAAACTCCGGGAGGCCGTTTCGAAACTTGTCGCTCTCGGTCAGGTCGGACTGGTCGGTCCGAACGCATCGCCTGTTGTTGCGTTCGATGCCCTCCGCGCACTGGAATTAGACATAATCGAGCGAGAATCTGGCCCAATAAAGAATCTCTACATGAGAAAACTCGGCGGCTGGGCAGCGCTTTTCGGCGGAATCGGGCTTCTGTCGTATCTCGTATGCGAACACATTCGCTGGCTGCCATTTGACGAGTTCTACCGATATCGGCGCGTTTTTCTGGTCTGGTCGGGTGCTATGCTCGGCGCGTGGGCCTCGTTTGCCAGTCGTAAGGTTACTCTCGCCTTTGCCGATCTGGTTGCGCTTGAAGATGACAAGATCGAGCCTCAGCTACGCCTGATCTTCACCGGTTCGCTGACCGCCATCCTGGCGCTGATTTTTTCTACCGGGGTTGCCGATGTCAAAGTCGGCATGTTTCAGGCTTCCAGCCTGATGCATTCGGGATCGGTGGCGCTGCTGCTAGGGGCATTTGCAGGCTTGGCGGAAAAGGCTCTCCCGTCCGCCGTCATGTCGAGGGCCACGTCCGTCATAACCGCCGTAACGCCCGGTCCGAACCCATCACGGTAACAGCAACAGCCGCACGTCACCTATAAAGCTCTCCAGCGTCTGAAGGTAGGGCCGGACGTTCTTGGGAAACGTCTCGGTCAGCCCGTCCGGCACCACAAGCTGCACGCCTGCATTTGTCATCCCGCCTGCCCCTATCCGAACACCTCGCTATGCGACCCCAGACGCGCCAGGCTCAGAATGCCCTCGGGCTTCTCATAGACCAGCACCAGATCAGGCTTGATGTGACAGTCCCGAAACCCCTTCCATGCGCCGCTCAGACCGTGATCTGCCAGCCGCTCGGGCAAGGTTGCATCCGCGGCGAGAAGTTCGAGGACCGGTTGCAGGACATCGGCAAGGTCGGGATCGGTACGCTTCTCGCGCTTGTAATCCCGTTTGAATTTGCCGGTGTATTCGATCTCACGCATCGGACGCCTCCCCCGGCCGGAGTGACCGGCGGCGGGGGCGGGGGCGGGGGCGGGGGAACCTGCTGTGGTGCTGGTGGAACCACCTGTGCAGGCGGGACGATCGCAGGCGGATCGGTCATGTCCTTTGCCCCGATGTCGAGCGCCCACTCAATCAACGAATTATAGCTCGCCTCTGTCAGGCCGGGTGTCTTCTGATCGTGATGCCACCTCAGGACCAAGTGCGGATTCCAGATGATCGCATTGCTCATGGGACCGGATTTGCCGGCCTTGATGTCGATGAAGTTCAGCTCCTTGAGCTTCTTCATGCGGGTGGCCCAGGTATGCTCCCCGCGCTGACCACCGAACCCGGCAGCGTTCGCCATATCGCCGTGCTTGTTCAGCACCACGAACGAGTTGTCCCACGTCGAGCACCACAGGGTCAGATAGGTCGACGATACCGGCGCGCCCTTCGTCATCTCGTCCATGATCTTGAGGATCATGGGCATCGTTTTCGGGATCGTCGCAAAGCCCTTGTTCGCAGTGCGATGCCACAAATGGGGAGATGCCCCGGGCCAGTGCAGTTCACGCAACGCGAGCTGCTTTTTCGTTATCGCCCCCGCCTCCCTGATCGTCGCCATTTCAAAACTCCCTTTGCTCACCGGATAATCCCGGTTTTTACCAGTTCCGCTAATATGCGCGGTTTGTCTTTGTTTTTCAACGACTTAGCTATTTACTCACAGCCGACGAGTTACGCTCTTATCGTAACTTGGCGGTATGTAACCCATAGATATGGTGCCACTCACATTAGTTCATGCAACATATGATTCACAGTATCTGATTTATCCATTGATTCTCAATGGCTTGCTGGCGGCACTGCTGTTCTGCAATGTGCTACATGTCCTGACACGTGCTACATGTGCTTCACGTGCTCACGGATGGTGCAGGAAGGGTGGGGGGGGGATTGATCCCGCGCCGTCAAACCTTCATTTAGAGTTTGTGACTACAACGTAGCTACAGTGTTTTGAAAGGTACTCCCTATGGCCGCTGCCGAAATCGTGCGCGCCCGGATCGATTCCGATCTCAAGAAGGAAGCCAGTGCTGTCCTGTCGGGCATGGGCCTCTCGGTGTCCGATGCCATTCGGCTGCTGTTCGTCCGTGTGGCCGCCGAGAAAGCGATGCCCTTCGACCTGCGCATGCCCAATACTGAGACCCAAGCTGCAATGCGTGATGTCCGCGAGGGAAGGGTAACCCGCGTCAGCAACGTGTCCGCGTTGATGGCCGACCTCGACGCCGACGACTGACTGCTTCGCCTTGGGCCTTAGCTGTCCCACGCGATGGACTCCCGCGCGATCCTGCGTTCCGCGAAAAGCACGTCTATTTTGGCCGCCGCAGGGTTACGCTCCTTTGATCTAAGCGCCAGCATACCAATCTCGGCCTTCGGCAGGAGGGGTAGATCGGTGTCGGCCATGTAGGTGCCGACGAGACATACCGCCCGATGGCGACGCTCCATGCCGCGGACATGCTCGAACACGTCAGCGTAAAGGCTCCGCATGCGAAATCCCGGTTCAGGAGGTGGTGCAAAGGTGCCGTCCGCCGTGCCGCGGATGAAGCCCGTAAGGTCAAGCCATTCCCTCAGCTCCGCGAGGTCGCCAGCCGCGTCGCTCCCAAGATCGCTGTCGAACACAACGAACTGCGTCGCGGAGAGCGAACGAAGCTGGCGCTCGTGGCGGAGCTGCGCCACCTTCACGGGCACATGGGTCTTGAGCCAGCCGAAGCTGCGTTCGAGCCAGGCCTGCTGCTCCACCTCGGTCAACTGCATCCGCGGACGCGTGAAAGTGTCGTTATCTAGGCCGAGCGCTACCGCGATCCGCTCGAGCGCCACAGGTCGAACAGGATCGCCACGCTCAACCCGTTCAACGGTAGACAGCGAGACCCCCGCCATGGAAGCGAGTAGTTCTCGCTTCCAACGGAGCTGTCCGCGCTGCAGCTTTACGTAGCGCCTAGACCCTTCGGATCCTCTTCCGCCATATTTCCTGCTCGATTGCTCATATCGACATCCTGCCCCCGACATCGCACAAAAGGCAGGTCCGAAAATCCTTCAGAGCTGATTGGGACGAGCTTGCCAGCTAAAGCAAATCATGACGACACAGCGTAATCCTGTTCCATACGGTGCGAGGAAGGCGGGAGCCATGCGCCAGATGTCGCAATCGGCACGGCTCGACTTTATCGCCGAGGGCTTGCCGATCATTTTGTCGAGCGCGCGTAGCTTTTGGAGTGCCGCGGAGAAGCTGCCCGAAAATCCCCGGGAGGCTTCTGTTCTGGAAGCTTCGCCGAGGAGGAATCCGCGAAAGCGCTGATCCTGCTCGACTTGGTGCGATGCCCGCCTTCCAAGATCGATGGGCGTATCGGGCGCATCATAAAAGACTTCTACAGCCATCTCGCCCGGCTCATTTACGCCAAAGCCCAGAGCTGGAGGCCCGTCAACGTCGAGCAGCTACAGGAATATGTCGATAGCGAGCGGCAGGGCCATTACCTGGAAGGCGGAATGAGCGAGTACATCCTGCCAAACTGGGCGATCTACAGCCGCGAAAGCACGCTCTACGCCGACATCGAGCAACACGAGGATGGCGTACCGCAATGGAGCGATCCGATGCGCTTCTCAAGCGTGGGCATACATATGCGACCCTTCGCCCTGACGCTGGTCGAGGCGCTGGATGCAGTCGGCGTCTTTTCGAGGGCAGGATTAGAGGCGACGAGTGACATATGGGGCACCGTCGATTTTCTCACCAATGAGCACTCTGGCCATGTACGGGACCTGACGGGGCAGTTGGCCAAGCGACTCGACGCTGAAGGGTTGGTGACCGAAACTGCGACCAACGATCATGCACGCTGGTTTCACCAGCATTGGCAAATGCCGATGTACAACCTCGATTTCACGCTGATTCCAGCCTCGCTGGACCAGCTCAAAGCTGACCGTGAAGCCGCCTATTGGTCTGAAGTCGGCTACGAGTATCATGGCGATTATTAAAATCGGCGATGACTATGCCGATGCGGATTTTGCGCTACTTTGCAGGCACCTAAAGCTGCTGGATGTTGAGGTTTCTCAAGTCAATGCGGCGATCGCATCATCTCGTGATCCCGAATCTGACGGACTCTGTGATGCTGGTGAGTATTTTATAGGGCATGGCTTCGTTGCCATTCAGCGTTATCTCACGGCTACACGGACGGGTCTTTGCGTCGGTTTGCCGGATGCTTTTAACGTGCCGCCGATGCTGCAAGGCGGATTATCGCTTGTCGCAGCAATCAATGCAGCGGCAAACTACTGGAAGCACGTAGAAGAATGGATCGAGACCCTTGATAAGTCCGATGACGCCGATCTGAAAGGAAGCGCTCTGAAGACGCTTCAGCGGATCGAAACCGTCACCCCATGGGAAGAATACACATGCGCCAATCTGTTGGCTGCGCTCCTAGACGGTCAGGCGTTAGAACTGTCGCACCTTTTGCCTGCAATCGCGGAATGGCGGCACAATCTCATCGCCGGGCTGTTCCCTTGTCGGCTTCCACGTTGACGGTGCACCGTACCGCCTCATGCACTCTGTTCGCACGCTTCCGGCAGGCCTCCAGAGCTTCGCGGTTGGCGGTGACGATCCGATCGCCCGCCGCAATGTTGGCGAAAGCATCGGGTGCCGCGCTCTGCATCATCCGCTGCCCTGCTTCCCAGCGGGGAAGATCAAGCGTCCGCGCCGCCATGCGCTCGGGCCATTGCCAACTTGCCGGTGCGACCTCGCGCGCAACGAGGCCGGGGAGTATCGCCCATGCGAGGATGCCGATCGCCGCCCCGCCCAGCCCGAACCATAGCTGCCGGTTCTTCTGGTCGGCCCGCGTCCATGCGGACCCGGCGAGGCTGCGAAGCTCGGCCATGACGCGAGCCTTGTCCTCGCCTGCCTTGGCGAGCGCCGCCTGATCCTCGCGCCGGGCGGCGTTGCCGGCTGCGGCAATCCGTTGCGCCATCTGCTCGGGCGTCATCGCCAGCGCCGGACTCCGCGCGATCACGTCGTTGATGACTGCGATCCGCTCGGCCGTGGCATCCACGCCCTGCTGCATCCGCCCCAGCGTCTCGGAATAGTCAGGAACATCGATATGCGCCCGCTCGGCCGCCAAGCCCTCCATGGCACGGCGTAGCAACGCCAGCTCGCGGTCCTGGCCTTCGATCACGGCGCGCAACCGATCGAACGCCTCCGCTGGATCGCCGCCTTCCTGAATATCCTCGTCCATCGTCACCTACCGGCTCATGCCATGATCGCGGTCGCGGCTAGGCTGGACCGACTGTGACAGTTCCTGCCCGATCGATCGGCCGCGCTCCATGCTCAACGCCAGCTCGGGCGCGCGACGCCGCAACACGGATTCGAGCTGCGGGTCGCGTTGTAGCCCGCCCGCGATGCTCTCCATGCGCTTGCCGAGCCGTTCCGCACCCGCATGGTCGCCGGCACGCTCCATGCTTGCCCGTGCCTCTTTCATGCCCTGCCACTGCTCCACGAACCGGCCCGCGCGCTTCTCCGGGTCGATGCGGACCTGGCGCTCCGTCTCCATCGCCTTCGCCGCGCCGCCCGTGTTGCCCTCGGCCGCGTCGCGCGCGAGCTGGGGATCGCGATCGATCGCACTGGCGAGGTCATGCGCGCCATGCGGCCGCACCTGGTCGAGTGCATCGCCCGCCTTCGCCAGCGCCTGTTCCTGGTGCGCCAGCACCGGCAACCCCTTGTCCCGCATCCGGCCTATATCGGCTGCGGCACGTCCATAGCGTTCGATCGCGCGCGCCTGCGAAGGTGCCAGCGTCCGATCAGCCGCGATACGCTCCGGCGACGTCGCCTTCTCGGTCGCCGGCTTCGGCCGGAACCCGTCGAACATGCCCCGCGCCTTGTCGCGGACCTTCGCCACAATTTCACGCGCGCGTTCCGGGAACCGGATCTCGCGCCGATCGGCGAACGCGCGCGCCTGGTCCTGCTCGGGCTTGGCATAATCGCCGGCCATGTCCTTCCCCCGGTCGCGCGACAGGGCGCGGACGAGCTGGCGCTGGTCGGCGAAGTCGTCGCGGCCATAGTGAAGCTGCACGTCGTCGCGGTGCCGCGACATGCCGACATAGGCGCTGTGCCGGTCCATGCCGGGGGTGGCGAGGACATGGGCGCGATCGACCGTCACGCCCTGCGATTTGTGGAACGTCGCCGCATAGCCGTGATCGACATGGGCATAGTCCTTGGTGTCGAACGCGACCCCGCGCCCGTCATCGAGGCGCACCGCCATCGCTTCGGGCGATACCCGCTCGATCGTCGCCAACGTGCCGTTCTTCACTCCCATGCTCCGCTCATTGCGAAGGAACATGATGCGGTCGCCGGTCGCGAACTGACGCTCGCCGCGCTCGGCCTTCACCGTCACGTCATCGCCAAGGTCGCCGGATGCGCGCAACCGGTCGCGCGCCTCGCCATTGAGGCTCTGCACCTCGGCGTTGGTGTGGGTGAGGATGATCCGGCTCTTGCCCGGGTCGGTCTGGCGCGCGCGATCCCAACCGTCGACCAGCTCGCTCCGCGCCTGCTCGCGCGTGTCAGCCGCGTGGACCATGCCCTTGCCGTCATAGGCATGGATCGCCTCGCCGGTACGCCCCGTCGCCAGCGCGCGCGTGGCATCGCGCTGCCAGTCCTCGCGCTGCCGCCTGATCTCGCTGATCTCGGCCGCGCCGTGCCGCTCGGTTACGCTGCGGAACGCCGCGCCCGCCTCGATCGCCTGCAACTGTTCGGGGTCGCCGACCATAACGACCTTGGCCCCGGAATCGCGGGCCTGGCTCAACACACGCTCCATCTGACGCGAGCCGATCATGCCGGCCTCGTCCACCACCAGCACGTCCTTCGGGCCTAGCTGCTCGCGTCCCTGTCCCCATGCGTGTTCAAGGCTGGCGATGGTGCGTGACTGGATGCCGGACCCGCCCTCAAGGTTCTCGGCCGCGATGCCCGATAGGGCTGCGCCGCGCACGGTGTAGCCCTCCCGCTCCCACGCCTCGCGCGCTACGCCAAGCATCGCGGATTTGCCCGACCCGGCATAGCCGACGACGGACGCCAGCCCGGCGCTGCCGGTGACATGATCGAAGGCGTCGCGCTGCTCGCCTGACAGGACAAGGCCCCTGCCCTCGGCCGCGCCGATCGCCGCGTCACGGGTAGCTTCGGCAACGCCATGCCCGGCGCGGCCCGCCAGCTCGTCGCCGGCGCGCTCAAGCCGGTTCTCCACCGCGATCATGTCGCGCGACGTGAACCGCTCCTGATCGCGTCCGTCCTTCCCCAACGCGACCAGCTCGGGCGATCCCCGAACCGCGCCCATCACCTGGTCGAACTGCTGCTTGCCGTCGCTGTGGCGGAACGCGAACGTCGCAAGATCGCGGGTGGTGAACGTGGCCTGCTGCCGCGTGATCGCGTCCAGCGCGACATTGGGATCGGCGATGATCTTCGCGCCGTTCTCGCGAGCAATGCGTGCGTGATCCTCGATCCGCTCCGCCTCAAGCCCCTGCTCCGGCCTGCGCGACGCGGCAGGTCCGATCTTGTGCTGCGGCTCCAGCGCGATCCCCTGCGCTTCGTAGCTACGATGGTCAATCCGGCCCTCAAGCCCCAGCTCGGCCATGCGCTCGTTGACGTGCGCGCTCCACGCCTCGCGCCAGTCCTTCAAAAGCTCGGTGCTGTTCCAATCCCGGTTCTTCTTACCGAACCCGTCCGGTCCCACGTCGCGCATCGTCATCATCACATGCGCGTGCGGTTTGGGCGTGCCGTCCTTCGCCTTGTCCCAATGCACGTTCAGGTCCGCGACCATCCCGCGATCGACAAACTGCTTCTTCACGAAATCGCGCGTGAGCTGGACGCCCTGCTTCTCGTTCATCTCACGTGGAATCGAGAACTCTACCTCACGGGCAAGCTGCGCGTCCTTGCGCTTCTCGCCTGCCTCCACCTCGTTCCACAGAGTCGTGCGGTCGTTTAAACGCTCCGGCGCACCCTGCGGCAACATCACCTCGGAGTGGATGACGCCCGCCTTGTTGCTGAAGTCGTGATCGCGGTTCAGCCGATCGTCGTGCAGCTCGGACGCGGAACGATAGGCGGCGCTCGCGACGGCGCTCGACCCGTTCGCACGACTCACAACCTTGGCGGAGAAATGGTAGATCGCCATGACGCTCTGCACACTGCCCTACTGAGCGCACGTCGGCAACGACGTATAAGCGCGCACTCACAACTCGCTGCGCTCCCCATGATTGACCTGGTGCCGCTTTCTCGTCGTTCTAGCTTTACCCATATGCTCGGCGCGCTAACATGCTGCTGACCAATACGCGGAAGGGTGAAAGCGATGCGGAAGGTTCGCGATTACGATGCCGAACTGAAAGCGCTGGGTGACAAGGCCCGCGCGCTCAAGGCTAAACGGGTCGAACAGCTCGGCCAGCTCGTCGCCGCCACGGGTGCTGATGCACTCGATGCGGAAACACTCGCCGGCGTGCTGCTCGATGCGATCGGATCGAATGATGCGGGCGCGAAGGAGGTATGGCGCGCGAAGGGCGCAGCCTTCTTTCAACGGCGCGGGCGCAAAGGTGGCGGTGCTGCTGCAATCGACGGATCGGGCGCTGCGACTGAACCGGGCGGCGACGCTACGGGCGGAAGCAGCGGAACGGCGAACAGATAGCAGGGGCTGGGTCGTGCAACGCCGCGAACGCACACGCCATCTGATTGAACTGGGCGGACTGGTCCAGAAAGCCGGCTTGGTTGAGCTGACGGACGACGATCGCGCCACCCTTTACGGCGCGCTGCTCGATCTTGCCGGGCGTGGTCGCGGCGACGAAGCCGGCGACGTCCTGGCGCTATGGAAAAGACGCGGAAAACGCGCGTTCGATGCGGAGGCTGAAGGGAGCGAAGCGCAATGAGCGATTTCGATATCGAGGCAATCCGTCGGCAAGTCCGCGCGATGGATTTCGTACGCGGCACGCCGGCGGAAATCGCCATGTGGCACGAGGACATGGCGGACTCGCGCGCCAACCTGGTCATCGAGGACATGATTCCGACGCCCAACGACGATGCGTTTTTCAAGATGATGCTGGACGAGGGCGTGCCCCCTCCCCTCATCTCGCAAATCTTGCTCCGGCTGCTCGATCATCCCGACGCCGATCGGTCCCTGCCGGTCACGCCTATTCAACGGACGACGTGATGCCCAAAACCGTCGATCGGAATGAACAGATTGCGTCCTTCGACACCGGCCCTTTGCTGCGGACGGTGGATGATCTGGACGTGATGCGCGATCACCTCAAAGGCGATAATTTCAATGCACCGGAGATGCGGCACGACCTGCTGCGCTTGCACGGGTTAGCCATGCGCTTCGTCAATGAGGCGCACACCGATCCGGTCATGGCCGAAGAAATGTTCGACCTGGCGGCAGACCTTGAATGTCGCATCCAAGACCTATCCGACGCGCTGGCGAGGATGCTTGCTCCGATCCGCACGCTGCAAGCATTGGAGCCGAGCGATCAGGAGAGACCGGGTTTTTGATGTGCTCGCCTTTGCAGAACGCTATCATATTCTGATCTTGAGATATTCCGAGCGTAACGACGCCCCGGTCATTACGCTCCCGCTGGGGAAGTAGCATGGGCCTTGCGCGCGCCACCCGTAATCTCGCCCGCACCGCCCGTGCCAACCCGATGTGGGCCTTGTTCGGCATCCTGCTCGCCCCTTTCCGGTTCGCCCGGCACATCATCGGCGTGGTCCTCTTCGCAATGGTGCTGTTCGTGGCGCTATTCCTCCTGGTGATGCTGGCGATCTGGTACTTCGGCCTCGATAAGAACGGCGCTGTCGCTCAGCTTGGCGTGTTCGGGATCAGCGGTGCCGTGGTCCTGGTCACAGCCTGGATGTTCGTCCTGCCTCTGCTTCGCCGGTTCGACTATGGTGATAGCGCCGACACGCATGGTTCGGCCCGCTTTGCCACAGCCGGGGAAGCCCAAGCCCTCAACGACGATCACGGCCTGCTGATCGGTCGCGACGTGAAAACCGGCAAGCCGATGCGCTATGCCGGTCCCGCCCATCTGCTGACGATCGCACCCACCCGCACCGGCAAGGGTGTCGGCACGATCATCCCCAACCTGCTCGAATATCCGTTCGCGGTCGTCTGCATCGATCCCAAGGGGGAGAACGCCCGCATCGCCGCGCGCCAGCGCGGCAAGTTCGGCGCGGTCCATGTCCTCGATCCGTTCGGCGTCACGGGCTTGGCCTCGGCCGCGTTCAATCCGCTCGACCGTATCGACCCGCACGGCCTCGATCTCGCCGACGACTGCATGACGCTCGCCGATGCACTGGTTCATGACGCACCCGGTGAAGCTGGCGACGCGCATTGGAACGAGGAAGCCAAGGCGCTGATCGCCGGCATCCTACTCCACATCGTCGCTACCGAACCGACCGCGACGCGCACCCTGGATACGCTGCGCGATCGACTGACCCTCGCCCCGGCCGATCTGGCGGCGCAGCTCGCCTTGATGCAAGCGCAAGGTGGCCTGGTCGCGCGCGCCGCCAATCGCCAGCTCGGCAAATCCGATCGCGAAGCGGCCGGCGTGCTGTCCGCCGCGCAACGCCATACCCACTTCCTCGACTCCCCACGCATGGCGACGGTGTTGGGCGGCTCGGACTTCACATTCGCGGGATTGAAGGATGCGCCGGCGACGGTGTTCCTCGTGCTGCCGCCCGATCGGCTCGCCAGCTACGCCCGGTGGTTGAGGCTGATGGTGGCGCAAGCCCTAACTGAGCTGGCGCGCGCGCGGGTCGTCCGCCCTGGCCGGTGCTGTTCCTGCTCGACGAGTTCGCCGCCCTTGGCCGCCTCGAACCGGTCGAACGCGCGATGGGGCTGATGGCTGGTTATGGCGTCCAGCTTTGGCCGATCCTGCAGGACGTTCACCAGCTCCGCGCGCTTTACGGGCAACGCGCCGGCACGTTCCTGTCGAACGCCGGTGTCTTCCAGGTGTTCGGGGTCAATGATCAGGACAGCGCCAAACTCGTCTCCGATCTGGCGGGGCAAGAAACCGTCGTGTTCGAGACGATGAGCCGCGCGATCGACGCGGAGGAAAGCGGCCTCTCCTAGGGGTGACTACACGAAAGTGACGTATCTGCACGCTAAGGGCGAACAAATCCGGTACGATGCCAGCAGATGCTATTCGCAGGCTTTCCTGCCCCTTTTATGTGGTGCCGCCCTACGGGCGCCGATATGGGAGGGCGGCAATCCGATTGACCAACGATCGAGGTAGAACCCTGCTCGCCAAATATGTGAGCTGGTTGCCCATCCCCGGTATGGCGAAGGATTGCCGATAAACCAGAGCGTGGACTGCATGGGCCGCGCACCGGTCAACGTCCATCAAACCCAACCTCCCCCACTTCAAATCGCTGAGGGCAGCCATGTCTGTGTCGATTCCACCGGGTGCAAAAGACCCAACACTCACTCCCGTCCCGGCAAGCTCCACGGAAAGCGCTCGCATGAGGGTGCTCACATAGGCTTTCGACGCGCCGTAGACCGCTTGGAAGGGCACGGATGTTTCGCCCGCCAGGCTCGACACGGCGATTACTGAGGATTCAAACGGCTGCTCCCTGAAAATCGCAATCAGGCGAGCCAGCAAATCCGTGAAACCGAGTATGTTTGTTTCAATTACCTCGGCATAAGTGTCGGCACGGCCTGCATCAAATGAACCAACGCTCGTCATTCCGGCAACCAACAAAGCGGCTGTTACTTGCAATTCTGCAACCTTAGCCGCGATTTTCTCCCTGCCCTCGATTTCACGTTGATCAGCCACTATAATCTCGCACGGCACATTGAACCGCTCGTCAATTTCGGTCTGTAGCTCCCGCAAGTTGTCGAGCCTTCGTCCAACAATCAGGGGCTTGGCCTGGTACGATGCCGCCAAGCGGAGGGCGGACGCTCTGCCCAAACCGGTCGAAGCCCCTGTGACCAGCACCCACGAGTTCTTGATCGCCAGCGGTTTCACGCGTTTTCCAGAGCCTTGTATAGGGCGGTTTTGCCGATCTTGAGCCGGGCCGCCGCCTCACGAACAGTGAGGCCCGCTGCGATATGCGCCCGCGCTTTACGTAGTTTGTCGGGGGTAACGACAGGCCGGCGACCACCCTTGTTGCCCCGCTCGCGTGCGGCCTTGAGGCCGGCATGAGTGCGTTCACGGATCAGGTCACGCTCGAATTGGGCCAGCGAGCCGAAGATGTTGAACACCAGCATGCCGCCCGAAGTGGTGGTGTCGATATTCTCGGTGAGTGAGCGGAACCCGATGCCGCGCGCCGCAAGCTCGCCGACCTTCTCGATCAGGTGGCTCATCGAGCGGCCGAGGCGGTCGAGTTTCCAGACCACCAGCGTGTCGCCGGGGCGCAAATAGGCGAGCGCTTCGGTTAGGCCAGGCCGATCGGCTTTTGCCCCGGATGCGTGATCGTCGAATATACGGTCGCACCCGGCAGTGTTCAGCGCGTCAAGCTGGAGCGACAGCTTCTGGTCTGCGGTCGAGACGCGCGCATAGCCGATCAGCGCCACATGATGCCCGATCCTGTCCGTTTTCCCGTCATTATGCGATCTTGTCCGAATCGCCGTTACAGGTCCAGAGTTAACGGACATATTCCTGTTGGCCGCCAGAGGACCGTCTGACGGACACGCAAAGCGAAGGAGATGATGCTTGGCGAGACGGCGACTGGTGAGCCTGGAAATCTGGGCGAGGCATTATGGCGCGCCGCTCGATGAGCGCGAGATCGCGCGTCATTATACGCTGACCAGCGACGACCTGGAAATTGTCGGCCGCCGTCGCGGCGATGCCACCCGGCTCGGCTATGCGATGCTCATGCTATATATGAGATGGCCTGGCCGTGCGCTGGAAGCGGGCGAAGTCCCGCCCGCTCCTGTGCTCGCCTATGTGGCGCAGCAACTCGGCGTCGCGCCGGCAGCCTTCGCGGATTATGCCCATCGGGACCAGACCCGTCGCGAGCATCTCGTCGAAATCCGACGATCGCACGGGTTCAGGATTTTTGACCGCAACGCTTTCCGTGAAGTTGTCGCCTTCTCGGTCCCAATCGCGCAGACCATCATACACCCCGGCCAGATGGCAGACGTCATCGTCGATGAACTCCGGCGCCTGCAGATCCTCCTGCCTTCTCCGTCGATTCTCGAAGCGGTGCTGCGGCGGGCGCGCCAGCAAGCCGAACAGCTTACCTATGAAGTGCTCACGAATGGCCTGCTGCCTGACACCCTTCAGGGCCTGGACGATTTGCTGGCCCGACGACCGGGGCAGGTCGCGACATGGCTATCCTGGATGCGCAATGCGCCACAATCGCCGGCAGCGCGCAACATCCTGCGCCTGATCGAACGGCTCGCCTATATCCGCGCGCTGGGCCTCGATCGCG
>NZ_JRVI01000258.1:0-2286 GCF_000783375.1 Sphingomonas sp. Ant20 | reverse complement strand
TGTGCTGGGCCAGCCGGACCTGCTCGTCGGTGCCGAGCAGGATGATGTCCGACAGCGCCGCCTCGACCGCGTCGCGGATCCGCCGGCCGCGGTCCGATCCGGTGTCGATCGCGACATCCGCCGCATCGGCAGGCACCGCCTCGCCCCGGCGACGCAGGTCGCGGCGATGCGCGGGGTCGACCGTCAGCGTGCCCGTGAACGAGCCGCCCAAGGTCTTGTAGGCCGCGATCAGCGTGCGCAGCCGTTCGTTGATCTGCCGGTTGATCCGTTCGCGGCGCTGCTGGATCGTCATCATCGTGACGAGGCGGATGCCGACACCGATCGCCGTCACCAGCGCGAGCCCGAACAACGTCAGCAACGTGGTCTGCCAGGAACTGAAGTCGATCGTGCGCATGGTCGCTCCGCTATTCCGGGTCTGCGTGAGTCCCGATGCGGCACCAACGCGCATCGCGGGTCGATGCCCCCGGGATATCGTCAGGGCCGCTGGGCGTAGTCCGGTCGACCCGGAAGCCATATCGTGCGATGGCAAGTCTCGTGACGTCGCCGGGAAACGATCTGCCATGCCCCTGATGCTCCTGATGGTGCTGCCGTTCGCGGCGGCGCTGATGCTGGCGCTCGGCGCACGTGGCGGCCGTCGCATGCATGTCGGGATCGCCGCCGGTGCGAGCGCGGCGGGGCTCGCGCTGCTGCTTCTGGCCGCGCCCGCGGTCCTCGCGGGAACCCCGCTGACCGCGCGGATCGCGTGGATCCCGGCGCTCGGGCTCGATCTCAGCCTGTGGCTCGATCCGCTCGGGCTGCTGTTCGCCGGGCTGATCCTCGGCATCGGCCTGCTCGTCGTGATCTATGCGCAGGGCTATCTCGCCAAGGCTGAGCCGACCGGGCGGTTCCTGTCGTTCCTGATGCTGTTCCAGGGCGCGATGATCGGTATCGCGCTGTCGAACAACATCCTGCTGATGCTGATATTCTGGGAACTGACCAGCCTGTCGTCGTTCCTGCTGATCGGCTTCTGGCGCGACCGCGCGGACGCGCGGCAGGGCGCGCGGATGGCGCTCGCGGTGACGGGCGGCGGCGGGCTCGCGCTGATCGCGGGGATGCTGTTGCTCGGCCAGGCGGCGGGATCCTATGAGCTCGCAACGATCCTGACGCGCGGCGCCGTCGTCCAGGCGTCGCCGCTCTATCCTGCGATCCTGACGCTCGTCCTGCTCGGCGCGTTCACCAAGTCGGCGCAGTTCCCGTTCCATTTCTGGCTGCCGCACGCGATGGCAGCACCCACGCCGGTCAGCGCCTATCTCCATTCCGCGACGATGGTGAAGGCGGGCGTCTTCCTGCTCGCCCGCCTGTGGCCGGTGCTCGCGGGCAGCGACTTGTGGTTTTATCTGGTCGCCTCGACCGGCCTCGTGACGATGATCTTCGGCGCGGGCGTCGCGCTGTTCCGCAACGATCTGAAGGCTATCCTCGCCTATTCGACGATCAGCCAGCTCGGGCTGATGGTGATGCTGCTCGGTTTCGGCACGCCCGCGGCCGCCACGGCGGCAGTATTCCACATCCTCAACCATGCCGCGTTCAAGGCGGCGCTGTTCATGAACGCGGGCATGGTCGATCACGAGACGGGGACGCGCGATATCCGTCGCCTCGGCGGGCTCGCCGCGCTGATGCCGCTGACCGCGACGCTCGGCACGCTCGCGGTCGCGGCGATGGCGGGGCTGCCACCGCTCGGCGGGTTCATCTCCAAGGAGATGATGCTCGAACAGAGCCTGCATGCCGCGCACGATGGCCGGTCCTGGCTCGTGCCCCTGCTCGCGACGATCGCGGCGACGCTGTCGGTCGCCTATTCCCTGCGCTACGCCACCGCACAGTTTTTCGGGCCTCGCGCGACGGGGGATGTCGCCGCGCCGCATGATCCCGGCATGGCGATGATCGGACCGTCGATCGTGCTCGTGCTCGTCGCGCTCGGCTTCGGGTTGTTGCCGATGACGATCGCCGGGCCGCTGGTGCGCGCCGCGACGGGGGCGGTGATCGGTGGCACGCCGCCCGCGCTGGATCTGGCGCTGTGGCACGGGATCAACCCCGCCCTGGGGATGAGTGCGCTCGCGGTCGTGATCGGTGCGCTGCTGCTGTGGCGTCGCACGCCGGTCGCGCGCTGGCTGGACGGGCGGCGGACGCTCGATGCCAAGCGGCTGTTCGACGGCGCGATGGCGGCGATCGTCGCGCGCAGTCGCGATGCCTCGCTCGCCATCCATGCGCCATCGCTGCAACGCTATCTGTTCATGCTGTTCGTGGTGGGTG
>NZ_JRVI01000257.1:0-3580 GCF_000783375.1 Sphingomonas sp. Ant20 | reverse complement strand
GCGGGGGCGCCGGCGGCCGCGGAGGATCAGTCCGGCGGGCTGGTGGTCGACGTGACGGGCGGGATCTCCGCGCCGATGCCGATCGCGGTGCCGGTGATGCCGACGTCCGCGGTGGTGTCGACGCCGGCGGGGTCGACCGACGTGCTAGGCCGGCAGCTGGCCGATATCGTCACCAACGACCTGCGCAATTCGGGTCTGTTCACGCCGCTCGCCCCCGGGCAGCTGCGCGCGATCGGCTTTCCCGAGGTTACCGCACCAGGGTTCGATTACTGGGGCAGCACGGGTGCGCAGGCGCTGGTGCAGGGCTTCATCCGCGCGAATGGCGACGGGAACCTGACGGTCGGCTGCTATCTGTACGACGTGTCGTCGCGCGCCGAGCTGACCCGGCAGGGGTTCGTCGTGCCGCCGTCGGACTGGCGGCGTGCCGGGCATAAATGCGCGGACATGGTCTATACGCGACTGACCGGCGAGGGCGCCTATTTCGACAGCCGCGTCGTCTATGTCTCGGAAACCGGGCCGAAGAATCGCCGGATCAAGCGGCTGGCGATCATGGACCAGGACGGTGCGAACCACCGGTTCCTGACCAACGGCCAGTCGATCGTGCTGACGCCGCGGTTCGCGCCGAACCAGCAGTCGATCGTGTATATGAGCTATGTGAACAACCGGCCGGCGATCTATGTCTATGACATCGGCACCGGGCGGCAGCGGCTCGTGGTGCAGAATGCCAGCCTGACCTTTGCGCCGCGCTTCTCGCCCGATGGCCGCAACATCCTGTTCTCGATGGCGCAGGGCGGCAATACCGACGTGTACCGCGTGTCGAGCCAGGGCGGCGCGCCGCAGCGGCTGACCAATTCGCCCGGCATCGATACCGGCGGCAGCTATTCGCCCGACGGATCGAAGATCGTGTTCGAGAGCGACCGGTCGGGCGGGCAGCAGATCTATGTCATGAACGCGGACGGATCGAACCAGCAGCGGATCAGTTTCGGCGGCGGGCGCTATGCGACGCCGGTGTGGAGCCCGCGCGGCGACCTGATCGCGTTCACCAAGCTGGGCGGCGGGTTCCGGATCGGGATCATGAGCCGAGCGGCGGGGGCGAGAAGCTGCTGACCAACGACTGGCAGGACGAGGGGCCGAGTTGGTCGCCGAACGGCCGCGTTATCAACTTCTTCCGCTCGGGACGCGGCGGCGGGGGCAAGGCGGATCTGTGGTCCGTCGACCTGACGGGCGTCAACGAGCGCAAGATTCCGACCCCGCTCGACGGGTCGGATCCAGCCTGGGGCCCGCTGCGGCCCTAGACCGATTATGTAATCTATGTTGGAATATGTTCCGACCACGGGAGAAGATGTGATGGCCAAGTTTACGACAACGCTGCTGTGCGCGACCGCGCTGATCGCCGTCGCGGGCTGCGCCAAGAAGCGGCCCGAGACCCTGCCGCCCGCCCCCGTCGATTCGTCGGCGGGCGTCGACCCGACCGGCGGGCTGGCCAATGGCGGCGCGAACGGCGCGATCGTGCCCGGGTCGGACGCCGATTTCCGCCGCTCAGTGCAGAGCAACACGGTCAATTTCGCGCTCGACATGTACGATATCGATCCGACCGCGCGCGCGATCCTCGACAGCCAGGCCGAGTGGCTGGCGCGCAACCCCAATGTCCGGATCACGATCGAGGGGCATTGCGACGAGCGCGGCACGCGCGAGTATAACCTGGCGCTGGGCGACCGGCGGGCCAATTCGGCGAAGAACTACCTCGCGGCGCGCGGCGTGTCGGCGTCGCGGATGACGACGATCAGCTATGGGTCGGAGCGGCCGGTGGCGCAGGGGTCGGACGATGCGGCCTGGGCGGAGAATCGCCGGGCGGTCACGATTGTGCTGAACTGAGGGTTGGGGGCGGGCTCGTGAGGAGCCTTGCCCCGTCCTTCGTCATCCCCGCGGAGGCGGGGATCCAGACGGACTGACGGTCGGGTCTACTCGCGAGGGTAGCCGGTCTGGGTTCCGCCTTCGCGGGAATGACTTTGGGCTGGGGGTATCTCTAGCCTCGTGCCCTCACCCTCCCATGCGCAAGGGCGCATGGGCCCCTCCCTCTCCCCAAGGGGAGAGGGGTTTTAGGTCAGGGCTTTGTCTAGAAGTTTTGCCAGGCGGAGGCCACCTTTGCGGACTTCTTCGCGGGAGACGGGGGCGATGCGGGCGATCGTGGCTTCGTCGAGTTTCACGCGCGGGGGGGACGGGGGCGCAGGCGTCGCCGCCCAGCGCCGACGCATAGGTGACGTCGTGCGCGACCTGCCAGCTTTCGCGGCTCCAGTCGGCGACGGTGCCGGCGGCGATGCGCGCGCGTTCGGCGGCGGGGTAGCGGCGGACGAGCGAGGGCGGCGCGGAGATTGCGCGCTCGGCGAGCGTGCCGTCCCAGACCGAGTGGAGATTGAGCCGGGCGGGGGCGTAGATGCCGTAATCGGTCTTCACGTCGTTGCCGCCCTTGTCATGGCGATCGCCCGCGTGGAGCGGCTGGTGGAGATCGCCGACGAAGTGGATGAGGAAGGCGAGCGCCTGGACGCGATCGTGCGGCGACGTCTTGCGGTCGCGGAGCAGGGTCACGTCGCGGTCGATCTGCGCGGAGACGCAGTCGCCATCCTTGCAGGCAGGCGTCAGGTCGAACGGCGCGCAGACATCGACATTCTGGTAATGCCAGCTGTACGCAAAGCCGAAGCGCGACTTGCCGTCGGCAGTCTTGAGCGGCTTAATGCAATCCGCCCAGACACTTGCCTCTTCGATCGTGCCGGCCGGACATTCGGGGGTGTCGAGCAGCGCTTGCTGCGCGAGGATGCGGCGGATCGCGACCTTCGTGCGCGGCGCGACATTGGCATAGGCGATCTGCGCAACCGTCTCATGCCCATATTCCCAATAAGCGGAGGCGGGGGCGGCGGTCAGCGCGGTCGCGGCGAGGATGCCGAGCGCGGTCAGGGGCTTGCGAATCATGGCTGCTCACTAGCGTAGATGGCGACGCTGCGCGCGCCCTTTGCGGACGCGGTGCCGCGGTACATGCCGGGCGTGGTAAACGACCAGGCCATGCTGCCATCGGGTGCGACGACGATCGCGCCACCGGTGCCGCCGAGCGCGCGGACTTCGGCGAGGACCGCCTCGGTCGCGGTCTGGAGCGGTTCGCCGGTCAGCCGGACGCGCGCGGCGATCTCATGCCCGACGCCGACGCGCAGGAAGAACTCGCCCGAGCCGGTGCACGACACCGCGCAGGCGCGATCGTCGGCGAAAGTGCCGGCACCGATGACGGGCGAATCGCCGATCCGGCCCCAGCGCTTGCCGGTGACGCCGCCGGTCGAGGTGGCGGCGGCGACATGGCCGTGCGTGTCGCAGGCGACCGCGCCGACGGTCCCGTATTTCATGTCGACGTCGAACATGTCGCCGCTCGCCTGAAGCTCGGCGAATTGGCGGCGGCGCTCGTCGGTGGCGAACCAGTCCTGCTCCGCCTGTTCGAGGCCGTGCTCGCGTGAAAACGCGTCCGCGCCGGCACTTGCGAGGAAGACGTGGCGGCCGTCGTCGAGAATCGCGCGGGCGAGGCCGACCGGGCTGCGAG
>NZ_JRVI01000256.1:0-2121 GCF_000783375.1 Sphingomonas sp. Ant20 | reverse complement strand
CGCCAGCCGGCATCATCATCTGTGCCGAGCCGCCCGGACCGCCGGACGCGACCGCCTTGCCCGGCACGGTGCTGCGCTGGTAGCGCGACACGTCCGCGCCGGTGACGTAGCTGCTCGCACCCGACGACGGCTGGCTCGCGAGACGTAGCAGCATCGCGCGCTCCGCCTTGGGATCCGACCCCGCGGGCACGCTCACGTTGCCCGACGCGATCGCGTCCTCGAGCTCGCCCGCATTGTCCGCGATCGACCGCAGCGACAGCGACAGCGTGCCCACCGTCTGCGCGACCGCGATCTCCTCGGCCATCTTGGGCGTCGTCTCGACCGTGACCGTCGAGAAGGTGCTGACGACGGTCTTGCCGTCGTCGCCGACCTTGTTGTCGGTGCGCTGGTCGGTCGCGAGCACGCGCACGTTGCGCATGATCGTCTCCGACACCTTCAGCGGATCACCGTCACCGCCACCCGACACTGCCTGGGTCAGGACCAGATCGATCCGGTCGCCCGGGAACACGAAGCCCGCGACCGACGCCTGTTCCGAGACGGGGACGGTCACCGCGCGCATGCCGGGCCCGAGCGCGGCCGCGAGGAAGCCGCGGTCGCCGGGCTTGACCAGCGCGCCCTGCGTCACCGGCTGGCCCGCGGTGATCATGTTGCGCACCACGGTGCCCTGCAGCGCCTTCAGGTCGGTCTTGTCCTTCAGGTAATAGGCGTTGTCGACGAGCTCCTTGGGCCAGGGCTGGAACTTCAATGCGGTCGCATCGAGGATCGTGCCGACCGGGAGCGCGCGGGTCGCGACCAGCACTTCCGGGCCGTCGATCACGGCGGGCTGCATCGCCACCGCGGTCGCCTGCGGGGCTGCGCTGCCCGCGATCAGCGTGCGGGCGAAGAAGGCCGTGACCGCCGCCACGATCAACGCACCGACCAGCAATATGAGCTTGCGACTATCCATGACTCATCGTGCCTTTCGGGCGCCGTGTGATTGATCGAACATTAAGTATCTACCGCAGGGAGTTAAGGAGTGGTTCGTGGACCGCGACGAGCCCTGCAAAGGCGATCGCGATGCCGTAGGGCACCTCGATCGCGGCGTTTTCGACGCCCGAATCGGCGCGCCGCATGGCCAGCTTCCTTGCGATCAGCATCCCCCGCGGTCAGCACGCCGCCCGCGATCGACATCACCATCAGCATCGCCATGAACGCGCCGAACGGTAGCCACAGCGACAGCGCGACGATCAGCTTGACGTCGCCGCCGCCCATCAGCCCGAAATGAAAAGCGATGCAGAACAGCGCGAAGACCGCCGCGGCGATCCCGATCTGGATCGCCATGTCGGGCCAGGGTGACAGGCCGTTGGCCCACCACCACAAGGGCGCGAGCAGCACGATCGCGGCGGTCTTCGCATTGGCGATCTCCCGCGTCCGTGCGTCCTCGATCGCAGCGAGGACAAGCAGCCCGGCGAGCAGAAAAAGTAGAATTGGAAGAGTAAACGTCGACCCCATGCACTACATTTAGCGGGTATGGCTTTCGAAAAAGTAACTGTGTCGCCGATGTTCGATTCTGATCCGACCTCCGGGCCCGCCTCCGGTCCGGCCCGTCCGCATGCCCGCACCACCGTCGCACCGATCGTGCCAGCCGCGAGTCGGCGCGCGATTCCCGACGATGCCCGCGTCAGTCGCTGGGTCGCGCCCGACGGCTGGAGCCTGAGGCGGTTCGACTGGCCGGCACCGAACGCGCGCGGACGCTTTCTCTTCCAGGCCGGTCGCGGCGACAGTTTCGAGAAATATCTCGAGACGATCGCGCATCTGCGCAGCGTCGGCTGGTCAGTGACCTCGCTCGACTGGCGCGGGCAGGGCGGGTCGGGGCGGCTGTCCCCCGACCCCTATGTCGGCCATGTCGACGACTTCGCGACCTACGATGCCGATCTCGCCGGCTTCTGGCATCAATGGCGCGGCGAAGGCGATGGCGACATCCCGACGGCGATCCTTGGCCATTCGATGGGCGGGCTGATGGTGATGCGCGCGCTGACGGCGGGGACGATCGACCCGGCGGCGGCGATCCTCGTCGCACCGATGCTGGGCCTTCGCTCTCCCCTCGGCGCGCGGCTGAGCGGCCGGATCGCGCGCTACAGG
>NZ_JRVI01000255.1:0-1662 GCF_000783375.1 Sphingomonas sp. Ant20 | reverse complement strand
CAGCAGCTGAGCGCGAGCGGCGCGACGTCGGGCACGCGGCCTTCGCCGCGCAGGTCGAGCGTGTAGCGCAGCATCGCGGTCTCGCCGTCCTCGAGCGCGATCGACCAGTTCAGCACGGTGGCATTCGCGGCCTCGGCGAGCATCTCGCCGATCGCGGCGCGGCGGCCGGTCGTGACGTCGTCGCGCGGCAGCCAGACGAAGCCGAACAGATGGCGGCCGAGCGGCGATGCGACCAGCACCAGCGCGGGACGCGGCCGGTCGGCCAGGCTCATCGCGGTCAGTGCGAGTTCCTCGAGCGCGTCGGGCGCGAACGCGATCACCAGATCATGGGGCAGGGCGGTGAATGCGTGGGTCAGCGCCTTGCCCGCATGGCCGCGCGGATCGAAGCCGAATTTCGCCTTCATCGCGGCGAGCCGCGTGCGCAGGATCGGCACGTCGCGCGGCATCGTCGCCAGCGCCGCGCTGGTCCACAGACCGCTGTAGATCGACAGTCCCGCGATCGTCTCGCCCTCGATCACCGGGACCACGACCAGATCGAGCGGGACGGCGCGGTGGACGGTCGAGATCAGGTTCGACTTCAGCAGCAGGGGGGCGAGATTGCCCGCCTCGAACCACTGGATCGCGAGCGCGCGTGAGGCCTCCGCCAGGATCGGCACGGCATGCGGATTGCGCGCGATGCCGAGCGCGGCGCCGCCGCTGCCGTCGCGGTGCCAGACCTGATGCCCGAGCAACGTCAGATGCCCGTCGAGGAACCAGCGCAGCAGCGCGGCGCCTTCCGCATCGGGGCCATCGCTGTGGAGCAGCGCGATATCGGTCGCCATCGCGCCCTGCATCGCGCGCCAGTCCTTCACCGCCGCGCGCACATCGGCGAGCACGCCGGTCAGTTCCTCGATCAGCCCGCGCCGATCGCGGGCATCCGCGCGCTCCATCTCGAGATAGATCATCGATTCGGCGGGGCCGGTGTCGCCGATCGCCTGGAGCACGCCGTCGGGGCTGCGCGTCGTGTGAACGACCGGGTGGATGATGCGATCGATCGCGATGTCCTGCGCGGCGATCGCGGCGGAAATCGAATCGACCAGGAACGGCATGTCGTCGTTGACGATCGCCAGCCGCATGCGGCGGCGCGTGTCGTCGGCGCTGATCGGTTCGAGCGCGATGGCGGGCGCGCCATCGTCGCGGCGAAGCGCCGTGGCGACGACGAAAGCCGCGGCGTGCGCCGCCTCCGTCGTGCCGAAGTCCTTGAGTTCGCCCGGAAGCGCGCGTTCAGTCAACCGGGCGGCCAGCGCGTCGGTCAGCGTCGTGGAAAGATCAGCCATGACCGCGCCTATGCGCCGGGTAGCATACGACCTCAAGGCTTGTGGCAGGTGCGAACACCGCTGTTGCGGTGCAGCATTCGGATGCGCGACGGCGCGGCGCGAACACGGTTTTCGCCTACCCGATCGCGGCCATCGCCTGCGCGGTGAGGGCCGCGTCGTCGGTGATCGTGCCGATGATGTCGAGCCCGCCATCCACCCCCGCGCGGGCGACGAGCAGGACGATCGCGCCGGGCTCCGCATCGGTCCGGAGCACGACATGCGCCAGCGTGTCGGGTGTCGGGCCATCGGTCGGGCCGGTCGCCGCTATGGGGTCGGCGAATTCGGCACTCGGCCCGGTCGGGCGCCG
>NZ_JRVI01000254.1:0-5925 GCF_000783375.1 Sphingomonas sp. Ant20 | reverse complement strand
CGGGATGCGCTGGCGGCGGGGAGGGGGAGCATCTGGCCGCAAGACTGGCGGCGGCGCCGGTCGATGGCGCCGCGAATGCCGCGCTGATCGCGCTGGTCGCCAAGAGTTTCGGCGTGCCCAAGCGCGCGGTGACTATCGTCGCGGGCGAGACCGCGCGGCTGAAACGGCTGCATGTCGCGGGCGACACGCCTGCGCTGGCGGAAATCGCCGCCGCGCTTTAGGACGGCGGGCATGAGTGCGACCATCATCGACGGCAAGGCCTTCGCCGCCGGCCTCAGGGCCCGTATCGCCACCGGCGTCACCGCCTTTGCCGCAGCGGCGGGCCGCGCGCCCGGGCTCGCGGTCGTGCTGGTCGGCGAGGACCCCGCGTCCAACGTCTATGTCCGGTCGAAGGGCAAGGCGACGCGCGAGGCGGGGATGGTGAGCGTCGAGCACCGGCTGCCCGCCGATGTCGGGGCCGAGGCGCTCCTCGCGCTGGTCGCGGACCTGAACGCCGATCCGACGATCGACGGGATCCTCGTCCAGCTGCCGCTGCCCAAGCATATCGACGAGCAGGCGGTGATCGCGGCGATCGATCCCGACAAGGATGTCGACGGCTTCCACCCGATCAATGCGGGGCGGCTGGCGACGGGGTCGGCGGGGTTCGTGCCGTGCACGCCGCTCGGCTGCGTGATGCTGCTCAAAAGCGTCGTGCCGAACCTGAGCGGGATGGAGGCGGTGGTCGTCGGCCGGTCGAACATCGTCGGCAAGCCGATGGCGCAATTACTGCTGCGCGAGAGCTGCACGGTGACCGTCGTGCACAGCCGGACACGCGACGTGCGCGCGCATGTCGGCGCCGCGGACATCGTCGTCGCCGCGGTCGGGATCCCGGAGATGATCAAGGGCGACTGGCTGAAGCCCGGGGCGACCGTTATCGACGTCGGCATCAACCGTACAGAGGCGGGGCTGGTCGGCGATGTCGATTTCGCGAGCGCGGTCACGCTCGCGGGCGCGATCACGCCGGTGCCGGGCGGCGTCGGGCCGATGACGATCGCGTGCCTGTTGCGCAATACGCTGGTGTCCGCCGGGCGGCGCGAGGGCGTGGCGATCGACGAGGCGGCGCTCGACCGGGCCGGCGCATGATCGAGCTCTATATCTCGTCGCTGATCACCTTCTTCGTGGTGATCGATCCGCCGGGCTGCGCGCCGATCTATGCCGGGCTGTCGGCGAGCGCGTCGGCGGCGCAGAAGCGCGCGATGGCGTTCCGCGCGGTCGGCGTGTCGGCGGCGATCCTGTTCGTGTTCGCGCTGTTCGGCGAGGCGTTGCTCAAGGGGCTGGGGATCAGCCTGGCGAGCTTCCGGATCGCGGGCGGGATCATGCTGTTCCTGATCGCGCTCGAAATGGTGTTCGAAAAGCGCACCGAACGCCGGGAGGACCGCGCCGCCAAGGTGGCGAGCGATCCCGAAGCCGACGACGTGTCGATCTTCCCGATGGCGATGCCGATGATCGCGGGGCCGGGTTCGATCGCGTCGGTGATGCTGCTGATGAGCCGCAACAGCGGGATCGAGCGCTCGGCGGTGGTGCTGGCGGCGATGGTGACGATCCTGTTGCTGACGCTCGTCGCGCTGCTCGCGGCGGGGCCGATCATGCGGATCCTGGGCGCGAAGATCGAGGCGGTGATTACGCGGCTGCTCGGCGTGCTGCTCGCGGCGCTGGCGGTGCAGTTCGTGCTGGATGGGTTGTCGGTGGTGTTGCGGTAGGTTGGGGTCGGTGTGCGCGGTGCGCCCTTCTTCGTCATCCCGGGCTTGACCCGGGACCCAGGTTTGCGGGCGGTGGTGCTGCTTGGCTCTGGGTCCTGACTTTCGTCAGGATGACGGGGGGGGTGAGCGGGTGCCGACCCATGTCCGTCATCCCCGCGGAGGCGGGGATCCATAGGCTATGCGTTTGCTGATGACTCGCAGCGTTTGCCCGTCTGGATCCCCGCCTTCGCGGGGATGACGGTTGGGGGGCCGGGGGTCAGTCGACCTTGAAGAGGCGGAGGGGGGGATTTGGCCGGGAGGGGGGAGCGGGGTGAGCCACGCCGGGACCTCGTTCTTTGCCATCTGCGCGTAGAAGCCGTTGGGGCTGCGGGCCTTGTAGTTGGTCGATTCGGCGGCGTTGGGGCAGAGCAGCAACAGGGTCGCGCCGTGGCGTTTGATGATCGCGTGGGCTTCGTCGGGGGTGCGGCCGAAGGCGTGCTGGACGTCGAGGATCGCAGCGCCGTTGCGGTGATAGGGGCCGGCGATCGCGTTGTGGTGCGTGATCGTGATCAGCCGCGGGCCCATGTCGACGAAGGTGAAGATCGTCTGCGCGGGGTATTTGTTCAGCGCGAGCAGCACGGTGGTGCGCAGGCAGTTGCCGGTCGCCATGTTGACGCGCTTTTCATAGCCCTTGGGCTTGCCCACGGGGACGTATTTGAGCGCGATGCCGACGAAGAAGCCCGAGACGATCACCAGCGCGCCCGCGGTGCCGAGCACGCGCACCAGCATCGACCGGTGGCCGAGCAGCCGGGGGACGATCACCCACGCAAGCGCGACGCCGCCGGGGACCGCGAGCATCTGCGCCGCGGGCCCCGCGCGGACCTGCCACAACAGCATCAGCACCGCGAAGGTGGTGAACAGCGCGACCGCGACCCAGCCGATCGCGCTGGGGCGGCGGCGTGCGCGCCACGCGGCGAACAGCGCGCCGAGCAGGCCGATCACCGGCAGCGTCGCGATCGCGACGCCGGTGCGCCAGCTGTGCTTGTAGATCGGTTTGGCCTCGCGGACATTGTTCAGCCAGTTGCGCTGAAGCTCGGGCGAGACACCCTCGGGCCGGGCGAGGCATTGCGGGAACATCAGCGCGAAGCCGATCACGATCGCCGCGCCCGCCGCGACCGCGAGCGCGAGACGCACCCCGCGCGATGCCGGGCCGAAGCGCGCGAGGAGGAAGAGGAGCATTCCGGCGGCGATCATCACGCTGAGCCAGACGGGCGTCAGCGCGTCGCAGCGCATCGCCTGGTTCGCGTTCGAGGCGAAGAGCGCGAAACCGAGCGTGCTGCCGCCACCCAAGGTCAGCGCATAGACCGCGAGCCGCGGCGCCTCGGCGCGGTCCCAGACCCAGCGCAGGGCGATGATCGCGCCGGCCATCGCGGCATAGGGGAGAAGCTCGAGCCCGATCGACAGCGACACCGCGCTCGCGATCCCGACGAGCGCGCCGCCACGGCGGGCCTGCGGGTCGCAGAGCCCGGCGAGCGTGAGGCTGAGCATCGCGAGCTGCCAGCCGTGATGGTCGATGCGTTCGGGCATGTACATCAGCATCGTCGCGGTCGCGCCGACGAGGAACAGGATCGCGAGCGGCCAGGCGAGCGGGTGGATCAGCCGCCGCACCGTCGCGCCGATGCCGAGCATCGCGATCGACAGCGGCAGCAACGGCGCGATCCCGCAGGCGAGCCGTTCGGCCCAGCTGTTGCTGGTGAACAGGCGGAAGAAGAGGATGAGGCCGGCGATCGGCAGGTCGACGATCCGGCTCCAGTGGATGTCGAACCCGGCAGGCGGGTTCATCCGGTACTGGCGCAGGTCGTACCAGCCTGGCCGTCCAGCCACGCGCGGACCTGCATCAGGCGCATATTGTCGTCGGTGTCGCCGAGCGACAGCCAGCGGACCTGACCCCAGCGGTCGGCCAGCGACCAGGCGGCGACGCCGAGCCATGCCAGCAGCGTCAACGCGACCCAGTGGCGATCGAGCAGGTCGCGCCCCCGCTGCCATGGGGACTGGTGGGGCTGATCCAAAACGCTTTCCTCCTGACCGCGCGCGGACTAATGCGCGGGGCGTGACGTTGAGCGCCGCTGTATCGACGCGCGTGTAAAGAACAAGGCGGGCATGCAGGCGATCAGGCGACAGATGGACCAGATGCGGGCGAGCGGCGTGCTCGGCCAGCTCTTCCGCTTCGGGATTGCGGGCGGGCTGTCGAGCGTGATCTATTCGCTCGTCTATCTGCCGCTGACCAGGTTCGTGTTTCCGCCGCAGCAGGCGGTCGCGGCGGTGCCGTTCGCCTTTGCCGTCGCGGTGACCGCGGGCTATTTCCTGCACAGCCGGTGGAGCTTCAAGGGGCATGCCGCCGAGCCGGGCGGGGCGAAACACGTCAAGTTCGTGCTGGTGCAGGGCACGGGGCTCGCGCTCAACGCGCTGATCACCTGGATCGGGACCGCGTTCCTCCATCTGCATCCGTGGGTGCCGCTGGTCCCCGCGGTGTTCCTTGCCGCGATCGTGACGTTCGTGCTCAACCGTTTCTGGGTATTCTCTTGATTATGGCCGATTGCTGATGGACCGCATCGTTTACGACCGCATGGCCGCGCATGATTCCACGCATTGGTGGTACCGCGCACGCCGCGACATCCTGGCGGATTATCTGACGCGTTATGGTGGCCTGCCGGCGGATGCGAAGATCCTCGAGATCGGCTGCGGGACGGGGCACAACCTGCCGATGCTGGCGGGGTTCGGCGAGATCGACGCGATCGAGATCGACCCGGCGGCGCGCGAGATCGCGAGCGCACGGCTCGGCAAGCCGGTCGGGGCGGCGCCGCTCCCCGAACTGCCCGGCGTGCCGCGCGGGCATTACGACCTGATCGCGGTGCTCGATGTGGTCGAGCATATCGCGGACGACGTCGCGGCGCTGAAGGCGATGGCGCAGTGCCTCGCGCCCGGCGGCAAGATCCTGATCGCGGTGCCGGCCCACCAGTGGCTGTGGAGTGCGCACGACACGGTCAACCATCACCATCGCCGCTATTCGAAGGCGACGCTGAAGACGGCGATCGCGGCGGCGGGGCTGAAGCCCGACAAGCTCGGCTATTTCAATTCGCTGCTGTTCCCGCTGGCGGCGGCGGCGCGGATCGCCGGACGGCTGTCGGGCCGCGACGACAGCGACGATTCGCCGCCCGCCAAGCCGCTGAATGCGCTGTTCGAGCGGATCTTCCGGCTGGAGCGGCATCTGGTCGGGCGCGTGCCGATGACGCCGGGGGGTGTCGATCGTGACGCTGGCGGTGCCGGGGTAGGGGTTGGGGGAAGCGCGACACTGTGGCTGCGCTCTCCGTCACTCTTGCTGGTCCGGTGATTGCCGATATTTATCCGGGATCGGACGGACGAACGCAGCCAAGACGCACCCGACGATCAGCGCACCGAGCTTCACCAGATCGAAAGAGTCGCCGTTCTGCACGGTCTCGATCAGGCCGGTCAGGGCGAGCCAACCGATCGCGAACGACAGAAATGGCGTCATGGCCATACGCAGCCGCGGGGGCAGCCTGTTCGCCAACCGTGCTGGTACCGTCGCCATTCCAATCTCCTCTGTGCGAAGACATGTCACGATGGTCTTCTGTCCGCAATCTGGCCAAGCGCCGCCCCATGTCCGTTCGCCCTAAGCGCAGTCGAAGGGTGGGTGCCGGGGGGCGGTGCTTCGACTTCGCTCAGCACGAACGGGGGGGGGGGTGGTGCTGCGGTTGGGTGTGGTTCGCACGTGACGTCTCTCCAATTCCTCCCCGGCGGAGGGCGGGGTTCAGTTGGGGGACGGTGCTGACGGGCGTTGCGCTTCGTTACTCTGGCTTTCCCATCTGGGCCCCGGCCTTCGCCGGGGTGGGGGCTCAGGTGAAGGGTGCGTGCCGGGGGTGAGGCTTCGACTTCGCTCAGCACGAACGGGGGGGCGGTGCTGCGGTTGGGTGTGGTTCGCCCGTGACGTCTCTCCAATTCCTCCCCGGCGGAGGCCGGGGTCCAGTTGGGGGACGGTGCTGACGGGCGTTGCGCTTCGTTACTCTGGCCTTCCCATCTGGGCCCCGGCCTCGCCGGGGGTGGGGGCTCAGGTGTAGGGCGCGTGTGGCGGTGCTTCGGCTTCGCTCGGCACGAACGGGGGGGCTTTGCGAGCCGGTGCTTGCGGGGG
>NZ_JRVI01000253.1:0-2323 GCF_000783375.1 Sphingomonas sp. Ant20 | reverse complement strand
GGGCCGCGATCGCAGCCCGGGGCGCCAGACGCGGTCATTCCCGTACGCCGGGGCGGCCAGCCATGGAAGAAGCCGGCGGCCGGCGCCGATGCTCGCAACGAAACGCTACGCGCGATGAAAAGGCTCGGTCGAACAATCTGGAAGAAGTGGAGCGGCTACCATCGCCGCAGCCTGGTCGAGACGAAGATGCACTGCTTCAAGCTGCTCGGCGAGCGCGTCGCATCGCGCACCTTTGATCGTCAGATTACCGAGCTCAAACTCCGTGCCGCAGTTCTCAATCGATTTTCACAAATAGGAACACCGACCACCATCCGCGTTGCATAGATCTCGTCAGTAAAACCATATTTGTGCTTAATTATCTTTGTGCAACAAAGCCACGACGAGGTGCCGAGCACCAGCAGCAGTTCGGCCTTCAGATACTTGATCAGCTTGAAGATCGAGAAGCCCGTCAGACGCGCGACGGTGCCGAGGATGACGACGACGAACAGCGCCGCGGTCAGGTAGAAGGTCGCGACCAGCGCGCCGAGATTGGCGAGGCTGCCGATCCCGTATTTGCCGATCGTGAACGCGATCGCGCCGAACGCACCGAGCGGGGCGGCGCGCATCAGGATGCCGACCAGCTTGAAGACGATCAGGCTGAGACGCTCGAGGAAGTTGAGGACGGGCTTGGCAGGCTCGCCGACCAGGCTGAGCGAAATGCCGAACAGGATCGCGATCAGCAGGATCTGCAGGATGTTGCCGTCGGTGAACGCGCTGACCATCGTGTCCGGGATGATGCTCATCAGGAACCCGGTGATCGTCGTCTCATGCGCCTTGACCGTATAGTCGGCGATGCCCTTGGTATCGAGCGAGGCGGCGTCGATGTTCATCCCCGCGCCCGGCTGGACGACATTGGCGACGATCAGGCCGACGATCAGTGCGAGCGTCGAGAAGAACAGGAAATAGGCGAACGCCTTGCCCGCGACGCGACCGACCGCGCCCAGTTCCTTCATCCCGGCGATACCCGTGACGAGCGTCAGGAAGATCACCGGGGCGATGATCATCTTCACCAGCTTGATGAACGCGTCGCCGAGCGGCTTCAGCGCCGCGCCGTACGTCGGATAGAAATGCCCGAGCGCTGCACCCAGCGCGATCGCGATCAGCACCTGGATATAGAGCTGGCTGGTCCAGCCTTTGCGTGCCGGCGTTTCCGCGACCGCATATGTCTGGGATGGTAGGGTCAACATCGCCTCCTGAAAGTCTCGTCCACTCACGCGGGACGTTAGTGAGGGCGGTAATGCCGGGCCGGACCCCGGACTACAAGTGATCACGTCAAGTGCGTCAAACCCTTGGATTCGCGTGAGTTTGCTCCGTACCGATGTTTCGAATGTGCGGATAATGCACATTTTTGTCGATGGCGTCATGCGAATGTGTGTGATAATCCGCACAGATGAGACGGACTCGATCCTCGCTGGTGACGACCGCGTTGGCGGTGCTGATGGCGTTCGCCGCGCTCGGTGTGATCGTCTCGGTGGTCGCCTCCGTCTATGGCCGGCGGACGGTGGCGGATGCGACCGCTGCGGTCCGGCTACGGGCGATGCAACAGACGCGCAGCAACCTGCGGCTGCTCGAGGCGGAACTGCAGACCTATCGCCTGCTCCCGGTCATGCTCGGCGAATATACCGATGTCCGCGCGGCCCTCGCGTCGGGCACGGTCGATCCGGCGCTCAACGCCAAGCTCGCGCTGCTCGCGGCGCGCACCGGTGCACCTGTCATCTATGCGCTCGATACACAGGGGATGACGATCGCCGCGTCGAACGCGGACCGCCCCGACAGCTTTCTCGGGCATGATTATCGCTACCGCGATTATTTCACCAAAGCGATGGCCTCGGGCGCGACCGAGTTCTTCGCGCTGGGCAGTGTCAGCGGACGCCCCGGCCTCTACCTCTCGCGGCGGATCGACCGCGCGGGACGGCCGCTCGGCGTCGTCGTGGTCAAGGTCGAGTTCGACCGCATCGCGCAGGCTTGGATCCAGGATCACATGGCGACCTTCGTCGTCGATGCGGACGGCGTGATCCTGATCTCCAGCGATCCGCGACTCGAATTCCACACGACGCGCGCGTTGTCCCCTGCGCGGCGTCGGACACTCGCGCAGACGCGGCAGTTCGGCACGCTGCCGCTGCTCCGCGCACCACTGACGCTGGCGGACGACCGGTCGCGGCTAGGCGACGGGACGCCCGCGGTGACGGTGTCGCTGCCCGTGCCGATCGCGGGCTGGCATCTGGTTCATATGGAGCCGCTCGACGCCGCGCTGCGCAGTGCGGCGGTGCGGACGCGCTCCGCG